>NZ_JBHXTL010000002.1:127283-174187 GCF_042677365.1 Kitasatospora sp. NPDC127116 | reverse complement strand
GCCCCGCACCGGATCCGGTGCGGGGCCCCTCCCGTGTCACGCGCGCGCTACTTGGCGACCTTCATGGCGTCGCGGATCGCCCGGGTCTTCTCCGCGGCCTGGTCCGGGGTGACGCCCTGGCCGCTGTCGCCGCCGGTGCTGCCCAGGCTCATCTTCGTGAAGGTGACCCGGCCGTAGGTGGACTTGTCCGCCCACACGCAGACCGTCGGCCCGGCCTTGCCGGCGATCACGCTGATCACGCCGCAGCTGAGCTTGCCGGCGGAGGCGTGGCTGTCCTTCGCGGGGTAGTCGGTCATCGGCGTGGTCCAGCTGACCCCGCCGCCGTCCTTCTTCGAGTCCGCGATGATCTGGTCCGGGTCGTTGAGGTCGCCGTAGATCCCGATCACCGAGAGCGAGTCCACGTTCTTGACGTCGGTGCCCTTGCCGTAGCTGGCCACCACCGCGTGCAGGTCCTTGCCGACCTTGGAGACCTCGGGCTTGCTCATGTCGGCGGCCTCCTCCTTCGCCGACTTCTGGACGTAGCCGTCCAGCAGCGTCTGCGGGGCGGTGAGCTTGTACTGGCCGCCCGCGTCCTTGCCGCCGAGGAACGACCAGGCGGCGTAGCCGCCGCCGCCCAGCACCAGCGCGCCGACCACCAGCCCGATCACCAGGCCGCCCTTGCCCTTGGGCTGCTGGGGCGGCGGGTAGCCCGGCTGGCCGTACGGCGCCTGCGGCGGCGCGCCGTACGGCTGCGGGGGAGCGCCGTAGGGCTGCTGCGGCGGCTGCCCGTACTGGGGCTGGCCGTACGGGGGCTGGGGTGCGCCGTAGGGCTGCTGCTGCGGCTGGCCGTACTGCGGCGGCTGCCCCCCGTACTGCGGCGGCTGGCCGCCGTAGGGCTGCGGCTGTCCCTGCGGGTACTGCTGTCCCTGGCCGTACATCTGCGTTCGTGCTCCCCCGCCGCACCCGCGGCCTGTCGTGGTGTCCAGTCGTTCCGTGCCCGTCCGGTCCGCCGGACGAGTGCCCGGGCACGCTACCGCACGGTGGCGGACCGGGGCCCGCCCGGGCGCGGCGGGTCCGGGCACCGAAAGCGGTTCGTGACCCTCCCCCCGGTTACGTAAACTGTGCGTCGTGACCGACACGACGAACCAGCGCCCCGTGAGCACCTTTGCCGGGGACGAAGCAGCGACCCTCCCGACGACCTACACCCCCGCGGACGTAGAGGGCGAGCTGTACGAGCGCTGGGTGGAGCGTGGCTACTTCACCGCGGACGCGAAGAGTGACAAGCCCGCCTACACCATCGTCATCCCGCCGCCGAACGTCACCGGCGCCCTGCACCTGGGCCACGCCTTCCAGCACACGCTGATGGACGCGCTGACCCGCCGCAAGCGCATGCAGGGCTACGAGACGCTCTGGCTGCCGGGCATGGACCACGCCGGCATCGCCACCCAGAACAAGGTCGAGCAGCAGCTCGCCGAGTCCGGCCTCTCCCGCCACGACCTGGGCCGGGAGGCCTTCGTCGAGAAGGTCTGGGAGTGGAAGAAGAGCTACGGCGGCCGCATCCTCGGCCAGATGCGCCGCCTCGGCGACGGCGTGGACTGGTCGCGCGAGCGCTTCACCATGGACGAGGGCCTGTCCCAGTCCGTCCAGACCATCTTCAAGCGGCTCTTCGACGACGGCCTGATCTACCGCGCCGAGCGCATCATCAACTGGTGCCCGCGCTGCCTCACCGCGCTGTCCGACATCGAGGTGGAGCACGAGGACACGCCGGGCGAGCTGGTCTCGATCCGCTACGGCGAGGGCGAGGACTCGATCGTCGTCGCCACCACCCGGGCCGAGACGATGCTGGGCGACACCGCGGTGGCCGTCCACCCCGAGGACGAGCGCTACCGGCACCTGGTCGGCCGGACCATCAAGCTGCCGCTGACCGACCGTGAGATCCCGGTCGTCGCGGACGAGCACGTCGACCCGGAGTTCGGCACCGGCGCCGTCAAGGTGACGCCCGCGCACGACCCGAACGACTTCGCCATCGGCCAGCGCCACGGCCTGCCCAACCTGACGGTCATGGACGATCGCGGTGCGATCACCGTGCACGGCCCCTTCCTCGGCATGGACCGGCTGGAGGCCCGTTCGGCCGTCGTCGGCGCGCTGCGCGAGCAGGGCCGGATCGTCGCCGAGAAGCGCCCGTACATGCACGCCGTGGGCCACTGCTCGCGCTGCCACACCGTGGTCGAGCCGCGGCTGTCGCTGCAGTGGTGGGTCAAGGTCGAGCCGCTGGCCAAGGCCGCCGGCGACGCCGTCCGCGACGGCAAGGTGGAGATCCACCCGAAGGAGCTGGAGCGCCGCTACTTCGACTGGGTCGACAACATGTACGACTGGTGCATCTCGCGCCAGCTCTGGTGGGGCCACCGGATCCCGGTCTGGTACGGCCCCGAGGGCGAGGTCGTCTGCGCCGGTCCGGACGAGCAGCCGCCGACCGGCGAGGGCTGGGTCCAGGACCCGGACGTCCTGGACACCTGGTTCTCCTCCGGCCTGTGGCCGTTCTCCACGCTCGGCTGGCCGGAGCGGACCGCGGACCTGGAGAAGTTCTACCCGACCGACGTCCTGGTGACGGGCCACGACATCATCTTCTTCTGGGTCGCCCGGATGATGATGTTCGGCCTGTACGCGATGGACGGCGAGGCGCCGTTCAAGACCGTCGCCCTGACCGGTCTGGTGCGCGACGAGTTCGGCAAGAAGATGTCGAAGTCCTCCGGCACGGCCGTGGACCCGCTGGACTGGATGGACGCCTACGGCGCCGACGCCGTCCGCTTCACCCTGGCCGGCGGCGCCAACCCGGGCGCCGACGTGCCGATCGGCGAGGACTGGGTCAAGGGCTCGCGCAACTTCTGCAACAAGATCTGGAACGCGACCCGCTTCGCGCTGATGAACGGCGCCACCACCGAGGGCGCGCTGCCCGCGCCCGAGGACATGACCGCGGTCGACCGCTGGATCCTGTCGCGGCTGAACGCCACCGTCGCCAAGGTGGACGCGCTGTACGACGACTTCCAGTTCGCCAAGGCGACGGACGCGCTGTACCACTTCGCCTGGGACGAGGTCTTCGACTGGTACGTCGAGCTCTCCAAGACCACCCTGGCCAAGGGCGGCCCGCAGGCGGACGCCTCGCGCCGGGTGCTCGGCGAGGTCCTGGACGTCACGCTGCGGCTGCTGCACCCGGTCGTCCCGTTCGTCACCGAGGCGCTGTGGACGACGCTCACCGGCGCCGAGTCGCTGGTCGTGGCCGCGTGGCCGAAGGACAGCGGCTACCGTGACGAGGCCGCCGAGTCGGAGATCGCCACCCTCCAGCAGGTGGTCACCGAGGTCCGCCGGTTCCGTTCGGACCAGGGCCTCCAGCCCGCGCAGCGCGTCCCGGCCCAGCTGGAGCTGGCCGGCACCGTGCTGTCCGTCCACGAGGACGCGATCCGCTCGCTGCTGCGGCTGACCGTTCCCGAGGAGGGCTTCGCGGCCACCGCCTCGCTGCCGGTCGCCGGTGCCACCGTCGCGCTGGACCTCTCCGGCACCATCGACGTCGCGGCCGAGCGCAAGCGCCTGGCCAAGGACCTCGCGGCCGCCGAGAAGGAGAAGGCCCAGACCACCGCCAAGCTCGGCAACGAGGCGTTCCTCGCCAAGGCGCCGGACGAGGTGGTCGCCAAGATCCGGGGCCGCCAGGAGGCCGCCGAGGCCGACATCGCCCGGATCACCGCCCAGCTCGCGGCGCTGCCGCAGGGCTGAGCCCGGACCGGTCCCCGAGGGGCCGCACACCGCGACACGCGGGGTGCGGTCCCTCGGGCGTTTTTCCGGTGTTCGCTTCCGGAACGGCTACCCGGGTGCTTTCACTACACCAAATAGCCCAGAAACATTGCTCCCTTCCGGCGAATTATCATCCTGCGACCGGGTGAGGTCCTATTCCGAGCGAATTGATTCCGGTCTTGCCCGCGCGGGTTCGCGGAAGTTTGCAGGTCCGCTGTGTACCGTGTGCACGGAGTTTCCGAATGGGCGTTTCCGCTGAGCGTTCCTGCTGAGCGACGGACGGGAGGGCATGGCGTGGTGGTGACCGAGGAGTTGGCCGACGAACTGCCTCTGGAGGCGGTCGAGGAGGCCAAGGCCAGGGCGGCGACCCTGCTGCTCGCGTTCCGGCACGGCAACCAGATCGCGTTCGACCACGAGCTGGACCTGCTGTTCGCCGAGCACGCCGAGCGCGAGGTGACCACCCTGCTCACCTGGATCGCCGCCGAGGCCGTCCGCAAGGCGTACGCCCCCGAGGTCGGCGACAGGGTGCTGCGGGCGATGGCCCGGCGCGCCCCGGAGGACACCGGCGCGGTCGACGTGGACGAGGAGACCGCGAGCGCCGCCCGGCTGATCGAGGCGGTGGCGGCCGGCGAGGTGGCCGAGGTCCGCGGCCTGGTGGCGGCGACGCCGGACACCACCTTCCTGCTCGGCGGCCTGCTGCAGGGCGTCGCGATGATGCTGCCGCTGCTGCCCGACGGTGAACTGGCCGAGATCACGGCCGAGTTGCGCCGTCGGCACGGCGGCGCCGCGCACGTGCCGGAGGCCCGGGCCGGGGTCTGAACCCGGGCCGCCGGCAGCCGGGCAGGCCGGCCGGTCCGGCTACGGCATGGCGTGCAGGTGCGAACCGATGGTGCTCGCGACCGGGTTGCCCGCCTTGGCGTCCCAGTTGGTCGACCAGGTCATCGCGCCGCCGATGCCCGGCCACTTGGTGTCCGGCTTGTAGCTGCCGCAGTTGGTGCCGGAGGCCAGGCAGTCCAGCGCGTTGTTGACCGTGCCGGCGGCGAGGTACCCGCCGCCGGCGGCGCTGGTGGAGGCCGGCACCCCGAGTCCCACCTGCTCGGGGCGCAGCCCGCCCTTGAGCTGGATGCAGGCCAGCGCGGTGAGGAAGTTCTCGGTGCCCTGCGAGTAGACGTTCCCGTCGCAGCCGTTCATCGCGCCGGAGTTGTAGTACTGCATGTTGACGATGGTGAGGATGTCCTTCACGTTCAGCGCCAGTTTGAAGTACTCCATGCCGGTCGACTGCATGTCGATCGTCTGCGGCGCCATGGTGAGGACGAATCCGCTCCCGGCCTTTGCCGCGAGGGCGTGCAGCGCCTGGCCCATGTAGGTGGAGCTGATGCCGTTCTCCAGGTCGATGTCGATCCCGTCGAAGCCGTAGCCCTGCATCAGCGCCCAGGCGGAGTCGGTGAAGTTCGCGGCGGAGGCGGAATCGCCCACCCAGACCGTGCCGTTCTGTCCGCCGATGGAGAGCACCACCCGTTTTCCGGCCGCCCGCTTGGCCGCGATGTCGGCCTTGAACTGGGCGTCGGTGTAGCCGCCGAGGCGGGAGGAGAGGGCGGGGTCGAGGGTGAAGCCCAGACCGCCGCGGGTGGCGGTGGCGTCCGCGAAGGAGACCGCGATGATGTCGTAGGCGGCCGGGACGTCGCTGATCCGCTGGACGGTGGCGCCGTTGTCGAAGTTCTGCCAGTAGCCGGTGAGGATGTGCTTGGGCAGGCCCGGGGGCCTGGTCGGGGTCGACGTCCCGGTGGGGGTGGGGCTGCCGGTGCCCGTGGCGGTGGCCGTCGGGCTCGGCGAGGCGGTGGAGGTGGTGGTGGCGGTCGGGCTCGGGGACGGCTGCGGTCCGCCGGGCCCGAGCAGCGAGACGTCGTCGGCGGCGAAGGCCGGCTGCCCGTACCAGCCGTGCAGGTAGACGGTGACGCTGGTGGTGTTCGGGCCGGTGCTGAAGCCCGTGCTCAGCTGGGTCCAGCCGGTGCCGCCGGGGGTCCAGGTGCTCGGATCGGTGCCGCCGGTGCCGCGGGCGCCCAGGTAGACGTACGAGCCCTGGACCCAGGAGCTCAGGGTGTACGAGGAGGAGGGCTTCACCGCGACGGTCTGGGTGCACTCGCCGGTGTCGCTCCCGCTCGGGGTGGACTGCAGGGCGTACGTGCCGGAGTGCGCGGCGGTGTTCCGGACCGTGGCGCTCGAACAGGTCCAGCCGGACAGGTTCCCGGTCTCGAAGCCGCCGTTGGTGATCAGATCGGTGTCGGCGGCGTGGGCGCCGGTGCCGTCGGCCAGGGCGAGTCCGCCCAGGCCGATGACCAGGGCGCTCGCTCCGGCGAGCAGCGAACGGACGGCGCGCGGGCGCCGGTGTCGGGCAGGTGGCATGACTCCGTCTCCAGTGGGGGAGGCCCGGCGGCGCCTCGTGGGGGAGGAACGCCGTCCGGGGTGTCGATGGTGCGCGTGCGGGAGCTACCGACAACTCAAGTCCCGGTCGGGAACGGAGACTTGCCTCACAAGGTGGAGTAGACCAATTCTGCTGTCAAGGGGGCGTTACGCGGCCAGTGGTGCGGACCCGACCCCGGCCGGCCCGGCGATCGCCGCGGTCAGCGCGGCGATCCGGGCCGAGGCCAGGCCGTCGCCGTACGGGCTCGGGGTGGCCGCCAGCCGGGCGAGCCGCTCGGGGGTGTCGGAGAGCCAGGCGCGGGCCAGGGCGCCCAGCTCCTCGCCGGGCGGCACCAGCGCGGCGAAGCCGGCCGCCACCGCCTCCGGGCGCTCGGTGGAGCGGCGCACCACCAGCAGCGGGCGGCCGAGCACGGTGCACTCCTCCTGCACGCCGCCGGAGTCGGACACCAGCAGGGCCGCGTGGCCCGCCAGGCCCAGGAAGTCGCCGTAGCCGACCGGGCCGGTGACGGCCAGCCGCTCCAGCAGGCCGTCCAGGCCGAAGCGCTCGACGGCGGCCCGGGTGCGCGGGTGCATCGGGAACAGCACCGGGGTGCCGGCCCGGGCGATCCGGTCCAGCTCGGCGAGCACCGCGCCGAGCGCCTCGGCGGTGTCGGTGTTCTCCGGGCGGTGCACGGTGGCCAGCACGTACCCGTCCGGGCGCAGCCCGTGCGCGGCGAGCAGGGTGGCGCGGGCGGCCCCGTCCGGCAGTTGACGGCGGACCACCTCGACGACGGTGTTGCCGGTGAGCTCGATCCGCTCCTCGGCCAGCGACTCGGCGCGCAGGTTGGCGACGTTCTCCCCGGTGGCGGCGCAGAGCAGGTCGGAGACGTGGTCGACCATCACCCGGTTGTGCTCCTCGGGCATCGCCCGGTCGAAGCTGCGCAGCCCGGCCTCGACGTGGACCAGCGGGATCCCCCGGGCGTTGGCGGCCAGCGCCCCGGCCAGGGTCGCGTTGGTGTCGCCCTGGACGACCACGGCCAGCGGGCGGTCCTCGGCGAAGGCGGTGTCCAGCTGGCCCAGCGACCGGGCGATCTGGCCGGCCCGGGGGCGGCCGCCGACACCGGTGAGCAGCTCGGGCTCGGGCAGGTCGAGGTCGCGCAGGAAGCGGCCGGACATCGCCTCGTCCCAGTGCTGGCCGGTGTGCACCAGCCGGGTGGCGTCGCCGAGCTCGTGGATCAGCGGGGCGAGCTTGACCAGCTCGGGGCGGGTGCCGAGGACGACGGCGACGCTGGACGGGGGCAGGCACGTGCTCATGCGGGACTCCGGTGGCGTGGGGGCGGGGCGGCGCGAGGGGAGGGGAGGCGGGTCAGGACTCGAGCGCGGTGGGGGCGCCGACGGCGACCTTCTCGGCGTTGCGGCGGGTCTTGGCCCAGCCGTTGCGGCCGAGCAGCATCCGGACCGCGGCCCGGGTGGCGACCACGAACAGGTGATAGGCGTAGAGCCAGACCAGGACGCCCCAGAGCAGGGCGGTGAGCCGGCTCCGGTCGGGGTGGACGGCCCTGCGGTAGGCGAAGCCCCAGAACACCATCGGCAGGGCGGCGAGCACGAAGGCGAGCAGCATCCACGGGCCGAACCTGAGCTGGAACTCGGCGGTCTCCTCCGGGAAGAGCACCACCCCGGCGCCGGTGATCCCGAGCGAGAGCGGGAGGAGCAGCACCAGCAGGACGCAGACCACCGGCTGGAGGAAGGTGTACAGCACCTCGGCCTTGCCGGACGGGGTGTAGTGCGGGGAGCGCAGCACCCGGCCGGTGTAGCGCAGGCACTGCATGTTGCCCTGGGCCCAGCGGGTGCGCTGGGTGAGGAAGCGGCGCAGCGAGATCAGGCCCTCCTGGGAGACCTGGGCCTCGGTGACGTGGGTGAGCCGCCAGCCGGCCAGCCGCAGGTCGAGGCCGGACTCGTAGTCCTCCAGCAGGGCGCGCTCCGGCCAGGGGCGGCCGGCCCGGCCCTCCTCGGCGGTCAGCGAGTCGAGGGCGGTGAGCCGGACGAACTGGCCGTTGCCGCCGAGGCCGACGCTGCCGGTGCGGCGGCGCAGCAGCTGCATGCCGGTGTTGGTGGCCTGGAACTCGATGTCCTGCATCCGCACCAGTGCGCGGGCCAGGGCGTTGGCGGTCCGGCCGCGGCCGGGCAGCGGGAGTTCGTCGTCGGCGTTGCGCATCCGGACGCCGATCTGGACGGCGCCGGTGTCGGGGCGGCCGAGGGCCTTGGCGCTGCACACCCGGGCGAGGGTGTCCGGGCCGAGCTGTCCGTCGGCGTCGACCACGCCGATCACCACCCGGGAGCGGTCGGTGCCCTCGGGCAGCGAGGTGGAGATCTCCCGGTAGGCGGCGTTGAGGGCGGCGCCCTTGCCGATCCGGGCGTGCGGGCGGCGGCGCTGGACGAGGTGGACCCGCGGGTCGCGGGCCGCGGCGGCGAGCACCAGCTCGCGGGTGGCGTCCTCGCTGTCGTCGTCGATCACCCACAGGTGGGCCTCGGGCGCGCCGGCCCGCAGGCCGTCCAGGGTCTGGGTGACCACGGCCTCCTCGTCGCGGCAGGGGATCACCAGGTGCCACTGGAAGGCGGCGGGGTCGCCGGGCTCGGCGGGGCGGCCGTGCCGGAAGGCGTGCCGGGAGCCCGCCCAGTACACGAGGAAGCGGCCGAAGACCAGGAGCATGTAGCCGACGAGGGCCAGGGAGATCAGTCCGGCGATCCGGACGACGGAGTCCTGGCGAAGCACGATCCATGCGTGCAGGGCGTCGGGCATGGCGAACTGCTCCTAGTGATCAAAGGCTGTTGGCTCCCATTGGTTGCGAATCGATGCTTCATTGCGGTTCAAATCGCCAAATCGATAGTAAAGGGAGAAAAATGGGCGATCACGGCAAAGGATGGGCAAAGTGGTGGTTCTCACCCCGTGAGGAGGACCCGTCGGCGCTCCGTAGACTGTGGTCGTGAGCGACAAGGCCGACCCGAACCCGTACACCATCCGCCCCGCCGACGGCGGCACCGGCGACGCCCTGCGCGACGTCGAGGTGGAGCTCTCCGAACGCTGGCCGGAGAACAAGCTGGAGCCCTCGCTCGACCGGATCGAGGCGCTGATGGACATCCTGGGCCAGCCCCAGCGGTCCTTCCCCTCCATCCACATCACCGGCACCAACGGCAAGACCTCCACCGCCCGGATGGTCGAGCAGCTGCTCAACGCCTTCGAGCTGCGCACCGGCCGCTACACCAGCCCGCACGTGGAGTCCGTCACCGAGCGGATCAGCCTGGACGGCGCCCCGATCAGCCCCGAGCGCTTCGTCGAGGTCTACCGCGACATCGAGCCCTACGTGCGGATGGTCGACGCGGCGCAGCCGGTGCCGATGTCCTTCTTCGAGGTGCTGACCGGCATGGCCTACGCGGCCTTCGCCGACGCCCCGGTGGACGTCGCCGTGGTCGAGGTCGGCATGGGCGGCTCCTGGGACGCCACCAACGTCATCGACGCCGCCGTCGCGGTGATCACCCCGATCGGGCTGGACCACACCGACAAGCTCGGCGGGACCACCGGCGAGATCGCGGTCGAGAAGTCCGGGATCATCAAGTCCGGTGCCGTCGCCGTCGTCGCCCAGCAGCAGCTGGACGCCGCCCAGACCATCCTGCGCCGCGCCGTCGAGGTGGACGCCACGGTCGCCCGCGAGGGCATGGAGTTCGGCGTGATCCGCCGCGAACTCGCCGTCGGCGGACAGCTGGTGACGCTGCGCGGACTCGGCGGCGAGGAGTACGAGGACGTCTTCATCCCGCTGCACGGCGAGTACCAGGCGCACAACGCGGCCCTCGCCCTGGCCGCGGTCGAGGCCTTCTTCGGCGTCGGCGGCCCGCGCGGCGGGCAGCTGGACGTGGACAAGATCCGCCAGGCCTTCTCCGGCGTCTCCTCGCCGGGCCGCCTGGAGGTCGTCCGCCGCAGCCCCACGATCGTCCTGGACGCCGCCCACAACCCGCACGGCGCCCGCGCCACCGTGGCCGCGCTCACCGAGTCCTTCGGCTTCACCCGGCTCGTCGGCGTGATCGGCACCTCCGGGGACAAGGACGTGGCCGGCGTGCTGGAGGCCTTCGAGCCGATCCTGGCCGAGGTCGTCATCACCCAGAACTCCACCCACCGCGCGATGGACGTCGACGCGCTCGCGGCGCTGGCCGTGGAGGTCTTCGGCCCGGACCGCGTCCAGGTCGAGCCCCGGCTCGACGACGCCATCGCCGCCGCCGTCACCCTCGCCGAGGAGGAGGGCGACCTCGGCGGCTCCGGGGTGCTGGTCACCGGTTCGGTCATCACGGTGGGCGAGGCCCGCCTGCTGCTCGGGAGGAAGTGACATGAGGACGCTCTGCTCCTCGACCTTGATCGGCGAAGCGTTGCTGATCCTCTTCGCGGCGCTGGTCGCGGTGCGGCTCACCGACGTCTCCGGTGCGGAGGTGTGGACGGTCAGCGGCATCGCGATGGCGCTGTGCGTCCTGCTCTGCGGCATGATCGACCGCCCCGGCGCGGTGCAGATCGGCTGGGCGCTGCAGATCGGGCTGATCGCCAGCGGCTTCATCCTGCCGACCATGTTCGGTCTCGGCGTGGTCTTCGCCGGCCTGTGGTGGTGCTCGGTGCACTACGGCCGCAAGGTCGACGCGTTCAAGGCCGCCCGGGCCGCCGCGGAGGCCGCCGCAGTACAGGTCTGAGGCCCGGACCGGCGGACCGACACGCCGTGTACGCAAGGTAATCTCTGCCCTGTCGGCGCCTCTTGTCGACCCGACTGTCCGCCGAACCGAATCCCCAGGAGACGCACCGTGTCCCAGCGCACTCTCGTCCTGCTCAAGCCCGACGCCGTCCGCCGCGGCCTGGCCGGCGAGATCATCAGCCGCATCGAGCGCAAGGCCGGCTGGCGGTTCGCCGCCGTCGAGCTGCGCACCTTCGAGCGGGCGACGCTGGAGCAGCACTACGCGGAGCACGTGGGCCGCCCGTTCTACGAGCCGCTGCTGGAGTTCATGACCTCCGGCCCGTCGATCGCGCTGATCGTCGAGGGCGAGGAGGTCGTCAAGGGCATCCGCATGCTGGCCGGCGCCACCAACCCGCTGGAGGCCGGCGCCGGCACCATCCGCGGCGACTACGCGACGATCACCCGCGAGAACCTGATCCACGCCTCCGACTCCCCGGAGTCCGCCGAGCGCGAGATCAAGATCTTCTTCCCCGCACACGCCTGACCCGGACCGGGCGACACGCCCGGCGGGACCAGGGGTGACACACCCCGGGGAAGCGGGTGACGCACCCGCAGGACCTTCGTCCGCCCCGGTCGGGACCATTGGCCCGGCCGGGGCATTCTTATCGTGAAATAGGGAACTGGAGGCGCCGACACGGCGTCCCAATCCTCGGAGATGCGATCACGCCCCGGACAATGGACGGTATGCCCCACGTCTACGTCCGTGCCGCGCGGCGTGACTACGATGGACGCGACTCAAGGGCCCGGTAAGGCAGCTCAGCTGGTCTCCGCCCAAGCGTGGGCGCGCATTCGTCCACCCCCCCATGAACTCCGAGCCCGGGAAGGCACCCACACCCCATGGCGAGCAACCTGTCGTTCATCGGCCGCGACTTGGCGATCGACCTCGGAACAGCCAATACGCTGGTGTACGTCAGGGGCAAGGGCATCGTCCTGAACGAGCCGTCCGTCGTCGCGGTGAACACCAACACCGGTGGGATCCTCGCGGTCGGCGCCGAGGCCAAGAAGATGATCGGCCGCACCCCGGGCAACATCGTCGCCATCCGCCCGCTCAAGGACGGCGTGATCGCCGACTTCGAGATCACCGAGCGGATGCTGCGGTACTTCATCCTCAAGATCCACCGCCGTCGCTACCTCGCCCGCCCCCGCGTCGTGGTCTGCGTGCCCTCCGGCATCACCGGCGTCGAGCGCCGCGCCGTCATCGAGGCCTCCTCGCAGGCCGGCGCCCGCCAGGTGCACATCATCGAGGAGCCGATGGCCGCCGCGATCGGCGCCGGCCTGCCCGTCCACGAGGCCACCGGCAACATGGTCGTCGACATCGGCGGCGGCACCACCGAGGTCGCCGTGATCTCGCTCGGCGGCATCGTCACCGCCCAGTCCATCCGGGTGGCCGGCGACGAGCTGGACAACGCGATCGTCCAGCACATCAAGAAGGAGTACTCGCTGCTCCTGGGCGAGCGCAGCGCCGAGCAGATCAAGATGAGCATCGGCAGCGCCTTCGGCCTGGAGGGCGAGAAGGACGAGCACGCCGAGATCCGCGGCCGCGACCTGGTCAGCGGTCTGCCCAAGACCGTGGTGATCTCCGCCGCCGAGGTCCGCGAGGCCATCGACGAGCCGGTCAACGCGATCATCGACGCGGTCAAGACCACCCTCGACCAGTGCCCGCCCGAGCTGGCCGGCGACGTCATGGACCGGGGCATCGTGCTCACCGGCGGCGGCGCCCTGCTGCGCGGCCTGGACGAGCGGCTGCGCCGCGAGACCGGCATGCCGATCCACATCGCGGAGAACCCGCTCGACTCCGTCGCGCTCGGCTCCGGCAAGTGCGTCGAGGAGTTCGAGGCCCTCCAGCAGGTACTCGACGCCTCGCCGCGTCGTTGACACGTCGCCGCACCACCGGTACCACGCGCCACATCCGACACTCGACTGAACGGGCCGCCGCCCGGGCCCCACAGCCCCGGGCGGCGGCCAGGTACGAAGGGGCAGTACCAGCACCGTGAGGGACACACGAGAGAGCCGGCTGCTGCTCATCCTGCTGGTGGCCGTCGCCTTCGCGCTGATCACCGTGGACATCAAGGGCGGTGAGGACTCCCCGCTCGGCCCGGCCCGGCACGCCGCCGCCAGTGTCCTCGGACCGGTCGAGCGCGGAGCCGCCACCGTCGTGGACCCGGTCGCCGACACCGTCCGCGCCTTCCGGGACGCGGCCACCGACAGCGGCCGCACCGACCAGCTCGCCCGCGAGAACACCGAACTGCGGCAGAAGCTCGCCTCCTCCGACATGGCCACCGGGCGCACCAAGCAGCTGGACGACCTGCTGCGCACCGCCGGCGCCGGCGGCTACACCGTCAAGGCGGCCCAGGTCATCGCGATCGGCCCGGCCCAGGGCTTCTCCTGGACCATCACCATCGACGCCGGCAGCGACGACGGCCTCACCCGCGACATGACGGTGATCAACGGTCAGGGCCTGGTCGGCCGGATCACCACCGTCGCCCCGACCACCGCCACCGTGCTGCTCGCCTCCGACCCCGGCTTCTCGGCCGGCACCCGGCTGGAGGGCACCGGCGAGATCGGCTTCGCCTCCGGCGGCGGCGACAGCCCGATGAAGGTCTCGCTGCTCAACGGCAAGGCCCAGGTCAAGGCCGGCGACCGGCTGGTCACCTTCGGCTCGCAGAGCGGCCGCCCGTTCGTGCCCGGCGTCCCGGTCGGCAAGGTCGTCGAGGTCCAGGCCAACGCCGGCCAGCTGACCAAGACCGTCATGGTCGAGCCCTTCGTCCAGTTCACCCGGCTGGACCTGGTCGGCGTGGTGGTCGTGCCGCCGCGCGCCGACCCGCGCGACGCCGTCCTGCCGCCGGCGCCCGCCGCGGGCCAGCCGGCCGCCGCGCCGGGCCAGGTCCCGGCCTCCGTGCCCGGACAGGTGCCGGCCTCCGCGCCCGCCGCCCCGCCCGCCAAGCCCACTGGGGGGAACTGAGCCATGCGCCTCGCCCGCATCCCCGTCTCCGCCGGCCTCGTCCTGTTCGGCCTGATCCTCCAGGTCAGCGTCTTCGGCCGGCTCCAGCTCCCGGGAGCCACCCCGGACATACTGCTGCTCGTCGTGGTCGGCCTGGCCATGGTCTACGGGCCCACCGGCGGCTGCCTGGTCGGCTTCGCGGGCGGCCTGCTGGCCGACCTCGCACCGCCGTCCGACCACGCGATCGGCCGCTACGCGCTGGTGCTCTGCCTGATGGGCTACGCCGCCGGACTGCTGCGCCCGGACCACGGCCGCCAGCGCTCCGTGGCCGGCTCGCTGCTGGTGGTCGGTGCCGCGGCGGTCGCCTCCACCCTGCTCTACGCGATGGTCGGCGCCCTGGTCGGCGACACCGCGGCCCGGCACGTCGGTCTCGGCGGACTGGTGATCAGCGCCCTGCTCTACGACCTGCTGCTGGCGCCCTTCGTGGTGCCGCTGGTGATGTACCTCGGCCGCCGCTTCGGGCGCGACCCGGTGGCCGCGGCGGACGACGACGAGGGCAGCTCCGGCCTCGGCACCCTGGCCCGCTACCGCACCACCCGCGAGGCCTCGACGGGCCCGTCGTACAAGAAGCGGCGCGTGCCCGGCTTCGTCCGCCGCCCGTAACCGGCCCGGCCCCGACCACCCGACCTCCCCGCATCCTGGAGCGCACGAGACGTGAGCAACATCCCCGAGACCGGACGCACCCGACGGGTGACGATCCGTCTGGTGGTGCTGCAGATCCTGGTGCTGTCGCTGCTCGCCACCCTCGGCGGGCGGCTGTGGTACCTGCAGATCCGCAACGCCAAGGAATACACCGCGAAGGCGACCGGCAACCACATCCGCGAGGTGGTCGAGCCGGCCGTCCGCGGCGAGATCCTGGACGCCTCCGGGCGGGTGCTGGCCGGCAACGAGACCCGGCTGGTGGTCTCGGTCAGCCGCACCTCGCTGCTCCAGCAGAAGGACGGCGGCAAGGCGGTGCTGTCCCGGCTGGCCGAGGTGCTGGGGATGCCCGCCAAGGACGTGCAGGAGAAGGTCCGGCTCTGCGACGCCAAGACCCCGCAGCCGTGCTGGAACGGTTCGCCGTACCAGCCGATCCCGGTCACCAAGGAGGCGACCACCCAGCAGGCGATGCAGATAATGGAGCGCCGCGAGGACTTCCCCGGGGTCACCGCGCAGCCCACCGCCGTGCGCCGCTACACCGGCGCCGAGGGCGCCAACATGGCCCAGGTGCTCGGCTACCTCTCGCCGGTCACCGACGAGGAGGTCAGCAAGACCGCCGGTAGGAGCGGCCTGGACCGCTACCTGCCGGCCGACCAGATCGGGCGGGCCGGCCTGGAGTCGGTGTACGACCGCGACCTGCGCGGCACCGCGGGCATCACCAAGCTGGAGGTGGACAACCTCGGCCGGGTGATCGGCAACGCCGGCACCGTCGCCCCGCAGACCGGCGACAACCTGGTCACCAGCATCGACGCCCGGGTGCAGAAGGTCGTCGAGGACAACCTGGCGCAGGCCATGAACGACGCCCGGAACACCTTCGACAAGGTCACCAACCGCAACTACGAGGCCGACTCCGGCGCCGCCGTGGTGATGGACGTGCACACCGGGCGGATCGTCGCGATGGCGAGCGCCCCGACCTACGACCCGAACCTCTGGGTGGGCGGCATCAGCGGCAAGGACTACCAGTCGCTGACCAGCAAGGACTCCAACTTCCCGCTGCTGAACCGGGCCATACAGGGTCAGTCCGCCCCCGGTTCGACCTTCAAGGTCATCTCCACCACCGCCGCCGTGCAGGCCGGCTACTCGCTGGACGGCCACTACGACTGCCCGAAGAGCATGACCATCGGCGGCCGCGAGTTCAAGAACTTCGAGAGCGAGAACTTCGGCCAGATCTCCCTGGAGAAGGCGCTGGAGGTCTCCTGCGACACCGTCTTCTACGGCCTGGCGTACGACCAGTGGCTGAAGGACGGCGGCATCAAGCCCAAGAAGGAGCCGGGCGACTGGTTCTTCAAGACCGCCCACGAGTTCGGCCTCGGCGCCAAGACCGGCATCGACCTGCCGTCCGAGGTCACCGGCCGGGTGCCGGACCGGCAGTGGAAGCAGTCCTTCTACGACAACAACAAGGACGCCTGGTGCGCCCAGGGGCAGAAGGGCGGCAACAGCTACTCCGACCAGATCGCCCGGGAGAACTGCGTCGACGGCTACCAGATGCGCGCCGGTGACGCCGTCAACTTCGCGATCGGCCAGGGCGACACCCTCGTCACCCCGGTCCAGATGGCCCGGATCTACTCGGCGCTGGCCAACGGCGGCACCTTCTACCGGCCGACCATCGCCAAGGCGGTGATAAGCCCGGGCGGGGACCTCGTCCGCGAGATCGCCCCGCACGAGGACGCCAGGTTCCCCGGCGACGAGAAGCTGCTCAGCTACATCAACCAGGCCACCGAGAGCGTCATCAAGAGCGGCACCGCCGCCTGGAAGTTCAACGGCTGGCCGCAGGACAAGATCACGCTGCACGCCAAGACCGGCACCGCCGAGGTCGAGGGCAAGCAGACCACCTCCTGGCTGACCACGTACAGCAAGGACTACGCCGTCGTCATGACGATAAGCCAGGGCGGCACCGGCTCCGGCGGTTCCGGCGACGCCATCCGCCGGATCTACCAGGCGCTGTACGGCGTGGACGACAAGGGCGGCATCGACACCGGCAAGGCACTGCTGCCCGCGCCGCAGGCCGAGCTGCCGAAGTTCAACCCGGACGGCACCGCGATCATCAAGCCGGTCTCGTACGGCGTCGACGCGGCGCCGGGAGCCCAGGCGCCGGCCGCCGCACCGGCCCCGGCGCTGCTCGACGCGGCCGCCGCGCAGCCGGCCCCCGCGACGGCCTTCCTCGACCGGACGCCGCCCGCCGACCGTCCGGCGTCGTACACCGCGGCCGACGCCGCGCTCGAACCCACGCGCGGACCGGGAAGGGGACGGGCATGACCTCCTACGGCTCGTACCGGCAGCTGCGGCTGGCACCGCAGCGCAGCGGGGTCTCCAAGGCCCTGGCCAAGGACTCCCCGCTCTGGCGGCTGGACTGGATACTGCTGCTGGCCGCGCTGGCCCTCTCGGCCGGCAGTTCGCTGCTGGTCTGGTCGGCCACCCGCGGGCGCGACTCGCTGACCCACGGGGACCCGCAGTACTTCCTGTACCGGCACCTGACCAACTTCGTGGTCGGGCTGGTGCTGTGCTCCGTGGTGATAGCGATAGGGAGCCGGCGCTTCCGCACGATCGTGCCGTTCCTGTACGTCGGCGTGCTCCTGATGCTGCTGGCGACGCTCAGCCCGCTGGGCTCGACCATCAACGGCGCGCACTCGTGGATCCAGCTCGGCGGCGGCTTCTCGATCCAGCCGGCCGAGTTCGCGAAGCTCGCGATCGTGCTGGCGATGGCGGTCGTGCTGTCGGACCAGGTGGACGCGGGGGAGCGGGAGTTCCCCTCGCACCGGGCGGTGTTCCGGGGACTGCTCTGGGCCGGGCTGCCGATGGGCATAGTGCTGCTGATGCCGGACGCCGGCTCGGTGATGGTGATGGCCGCGATCGTGCTGGGCATCCTGCTCGGCTCGGGCGCGGCGAACCGCTGGGTGCTCGGCCTGCTGGTGGCGGGCACCGCCGGGTGCGTGGCGATCTGGAAGTTCGGACTGCTGAGCCAGTACCAGATCGACCGCTTCGCCGCCTTCGCGAACCCGCAGCTGGACCCGAACGGCGTCGGCTACAACACCGCGCAGGCCCGGATCGCGATCGGCTCGGGCGGGCTGACCGGCAAGGGGCTGTTCCACGGCACCCAGACCGTCGGGCAGTTCGTGCCGGAGCAGCAGACCGACTTCGTGTTCACCGTGGCCGGCGAGGAGCTGGGCTTCGTCGGGGCGCTGGCGATCATCGCGCTGGTCGGCGTGATCCTCTGGCGGGCCTGCCGGATCGCCCGGCAGGCGACCGACCTGTACGGGACGATCGTGGCGGCCGGGGTCATCGCCTGGCTGTCCTTCCAGGCCTTCGAGAACATAGGGATGTGCCTGGGCATCATGCCGGTCGCGGGCATCCCGCTGCCGTTCGTCTCGTACGGCGGCTCCTCGATGTTCGCGAACTGGATGGCCATCGGGCTGCTCCAGGCGGTGCGCAGCCAGCGGCCGATAGCGGCCTGAGCGCGCGTCGCGGCGGGGCCGGCCGGGGAGTTCCCGGGCCGGCCCCGCCGTCGTGTCCGGGGCGTTCCCGCGGCCGGCGGCGCCGCGGTCAGGCGGCCGGGAAGCCGATCCGGGCGAGCACGCCCCAGCGCTCGGAGCGCCGGGTGAGCACGTAGACCGAGTCGAAGGAGCCGGTGCGCTCCCCGGCCGCGTCGTAGCGGGCGAAGCGGACCAGGGCGTGCACCTGGTCGGGGGAGGACTGGCTCAGCTCGACGCTCTCCCAGCCGCTGCGGGCCCAGCCGGAGGCGACCAGCAGGGCCAGCTCGGGGGCGGACCGCTCGACGTAGCCGGCCTCGTCCTCCCAGACCGTCACCTCGCCCTCGTGCACCCGGACGTGCGGGTAGTGCAGGGTCCGTGCCCAGGCCGTCAGGTCGCGGCTGTTGAGGGCGTCGAGGAAGGCGTCGAGGGCGGCGCGGGCGGCGGCCTCGTGAGCGGGGGTGTCGTGGGCGGCGGTCTCGTGGGCGCGGGTGTCGGCGGGCACGGCGGACTCCAGGGCGGGCTGCGGACGGCAGGGACGCGGCAAGCCTGGTCCACCGGCGCGCCCGGTGGGGCCGGGCGGGGCCGATTCAGGTCCAAAGGCCGGGGCACAGACCGGTCGTACGGCCGAAGAGCCGCCCCGGGAGTGTCGGGGAGAATCAGTGGGCGCCGGCGGGCTCACGGGTCGCGGCGTCCAGGACGGCGTCCAGCAGGCCGGGGAAGCGCAGGTCGAGGTCGTCCCGGCGCAGCGACATCAGCCGGCGGGTGCCCTCGACCCGGGTGGTGGTGACGCCGGCCTCGCGCAGCACCTTGAGGTGGTGCGAGAGGGTCGACTTGGACAGGGGGACGTCCAGGTCGCTGCAACATTGCTCGTCGACCTCGGACAGGCCCGTCACGATGGAGAGTCGGGCCGGGTCGCTGAGGGCGTGGAAGATGCCGGCGAGCTGGATGGAGTCGGTGGCCGGGTGGCTCGGGGTCCGCATGGCGGCTCCTTGGTCGTCCTGGTCGTGCGATGGATTGTTCGAACTTTGGCGTACTATCCAATCTTAGGCAATGGGGCCGGCCCGCACCGCCGTTCCCGCGGAAGGACACCCGATGAGTGAACGCCGCGAGCGAACCGCCGGGAGGTGCCCGTGGGCCGCTACGGTCTGACGCTCCCGTTGCGCGGCGTCCCGCTGCACCGCCACCGCGCACTGGTCGAGGAACTGCCCGATCTGGGCTACACCGACGTGTGGACCGGGGAGGCGGCGGGCTACGACGGCTTCACCCCGCTGGCGCTCGCCGCGGCCTGGGCGCCCGCGCTGCGGCTGGGCACGGGGGTGGTGCCGGTGCAGACCCGAGGGCCGGCGCTGCTCGCCATGACGGTCGCCTCGCTGGCCGAGGCCGCTCCCGGCCGGGTGGTGGTGGGCGTCGGCTCCTCCGGCCCGCCGTTCGTCACCCGGATCAACGGCATCCCGTTCCAGCATCCGTACCGTCAGGTCCGCGACACCGTGCGGTTCCTGAAGCACGCGCTGGCCGGCCGGACGGTGCGGGGCGCGTTCGACTCCTTCACCATCGAGGGGTACACCCCGGCGCTGCGGCCCGACCCGGTGCCGCCGGTGATGATGGGCGCGCTCGGCCCGCAGATGCTGCGGCTGGCCGGCCGGGAGGCGGACGGGCTGGTGACCAACTTCCTGGCGGCCGCGGACGTACCGCGGGTGCGGGAGGCGATGGGCGAGGAGGGCCGCACCAAGGAGGTGGTGGCCCGGCTGTTCGTCTGCCCGACCAAGGACCGCGACCACGCCCGGTGGCAGGGGCGGCAGTTGCTCGGGCCGATCCTCAACGCCCGGACGTACGGCGGCTTCCACGACTGGCTGGGGCGCGGCGAGGAGCTGGCCGCCTCGCACGCCGCGTGGGCGGCGGGCGACTTCCACGGCGCGTGCGAGGCGGTGCCCGAGCACCTGATCGACGCGCTGCTGATCCACGGCTCCCCGGGGGAGTGCCGGGAGCGGATCGCGCAGTTCGCGGCGGCGGGGGTGGACACGCCGCTGCTGGCGGTGCTGCCGGTGCCGGAGTTCGGCCCCGGGCCGGAGGGGATGCGCGACACGCTGCGGGCCCTGGCCCCGCAGACGTGACGCCGCGCAGCCCCTACCCGGCCGCCCGGTGTCCCGACCGGGCGTAGACCATGGCCTGGGCCCGGCTGCGCACGCGCAGCTTGCCGAGCACGTTGGAGACGTGGAACTTGACGGTCTTCTCGCTGAGGTGGAGCTCGGCGGCCATCTCGGCGTTGGACAGCCCGCCCGCGATCAGGGTGAGCACCTCCTGTTCGCGCGGGGTGAGCAGATGGAGCAGCGGTGGGGTGTGCAGCGGAGGTCCGGGCAGCCGGCGGGCCATCTCGGTGACCACCTCGGCGGTGATCGGCGGGGAGATCAGCGCGTTCCCGGCGGCGACCGCGCGGACCGCGTGCACCATGTCGGACTCGGGCCCGTCGCGCAGGACCAGGCCGCGGGCGCCGGCTCTGAGGTAGTCGAGCATCCGCTCCGGGTCGCCGGGGCGGACCAGCAGGATGACGCCGGGCTGCCCAGCGCCCTGGGCTGTGGTGCCCCGGTCGGAGGTGAGCTTCTTGACCTCGCAGGCCTCCATGCCGGGCATGTCGGCGTCGATGACGACCACGTCCGGGCGTTTGGCGGCGCAGGCCTGGGCGATCCTGGCGGTGGTGGAGAGCTCGGTCAGGGGCTGCAGCCCGGGTGAGCGCTGCAGGATGGTGCGCAGCCCGGTGCGCAGCAGCGGTGAGGCGGCGCAGATGAGCACGCGGACGGTGGGGCCGGTGGGATCGGCGGGGTCGGCGGGGCGGTAGAGGGACAGGCTCATGTTCGTTCTCCTTGCCGTCGAGATTCCGGGACTCCGGGCAGCCGGAATCGGCGGGGTGCGTGGGGGCACCACCGCGGGGGCGGAATCGTGATGATGAGAGGAGATTTCTTTTCCGGCGTCGAGTCGGTGCGCGGTCGGTGCGCGGACGCGGGAGGAGAGTTCAGGGGCGACAGCGGCAGCGGTGCGTCGCACAGTCGGAAGTCGCTTCGGCAGCAAGGCCGTTGACTCGACATTCCCGGAACATGGAAGCCATCCTAAAGATCTGCCTGATCGGTGGTCAAGAACTTCCTGGTGGGCGCGGTGCCACCGGGGGGACTACCAGGCGTCCCAGTGGGCGATCTGCTCGGTGCCGACCCGGGGGCCGGGGCGGAAGTCGGTGCCGATGGTGTGGGCCAGCGGGATCAGCGCGGCCTGCAGGACGGTCTCGTAGGGGATGCCGAGGATCTCGGCCGCCTCGCGCTCGTAGTGCAGGTGCGGGGTGGTCCAGGCGGTGCCGAGGCCGCGGGAGCGGGCGGCGAGCATGAACTGCCAGGTGGCCGGGATGATCGAGCCCCAGGTGTTGGCCTGGCCGACGAAGGAGTCGACCTCGTGCCGGCCCTCGATCCGGACGCAGGGGATCACCAGGACCGGGACCTCGTGCAGGTGGTCGAAGAGGTGCTGGGCGCTCTCGGCGAGCCGGAGCCGGCGCAGCTGGTCGCCGACGGTGCGGTCCACGCCGGTGCCGACCACCTGCTGGCGGGGGCGGACCAGGCCGAGCCGGTAGAGGTCGGCGATCGCGGAGCGCTTGGCGGGATCGGTGACGATCATGAAATCCCAGCGCTGGCGGTTGCGGCCGGTGGGGGCCTGGGTGGCCAGGGCCAGGCACTCCTCGATCAGTTCGCGTTCGACCGGGCGGGTGAGGTCGAGCCGCTTGCGCACCGCCCGGGTGGTGGTGAGGAGTTCGTCGATGGAAAGCGCGAGGGGCGGCATGGGCGGGGCTCCAGCTCCGGTCGGGTCGGAAGGGGGGTGCGGATCCTTCCGGATCCTATTGATGGTTCGAAACTTGCGCAACATTCGAAGTCCAGTGGGTGGAACCGGACGGGATCTCAAGTTCCGCTCTTGTGTGCCGAGTTGATTCTTTCTATGCTTCCACTATCTTCGAACATTCGAAGCATGACGAGAGTGCTCGACCGCGAGAGGACGCCATGTCGCAGATCAAAGTCGAAGTCGAACCGGCCGAGGTCGGGCTGGACCCCGAGCGGCTGCGCCGGATCGACTCCTACCTCCGGGCCTACGTGGACGACGGCCGGCTGCCCGGCTGGCAGCTCGCCGTGACCCGCGGCGGGAAGGTCGCCCACCTCGCCGGATACGGGCACCGCGACGTCGAGAAGGGCCTGCCGCAGGCCCCGGACACCATCTACCGGTCCTGGTCGATGACCAAGCCGGTCACCTCGGTGGCCGCGCTGGTGCTGCTGGAGGAGGGTGCGATCGGCCTCCAGGACCCGGTCTCCCGCTACCTGCCGGAGTTCGCCGACGTCCGGGTCTACCAGCGCGGGCCGGCCTCCCGGCCGGTCACCGTCCCCGCCGCCGAGCCGATCCGGATCGTGCACCTGCTCACCCACACCTCCGGCCTGACCTACGGCTTCCACCGGGCACACCCGGTGGACGAGATCTACACCGCCAACGGCTTCGAGTGGACCACCGCGCCCGGCCTCGACCTCGCCCAGTGCGTCACCAAGTGGGCCTCCTTCCCGCTGCTCTTCGAGCCCGGCACCGCCTGGAACTACGGCGCCTCCAGCGACGTGCTCGGGCGGGTGATCGAGGTCGCCTCCGGCAGGCGGCTGGACGAGTTCCTGGCCGAGCGGGTGCTCGGCCCGCTCGGCATGGCGGACACCGGCTTCCACGTCCCGGCCGACAAGGCCGACCGGCTGGCCGGCTTCTACGTCGTCGACCCGGCGAGCGGGAAGGCCGTCCGCAACGACGCCTTCGGCGGTGACGTGCTGCGCGAGCCGCACTGCCTCTCCGGCAGCTCCGGACTGGTCACCACGCTCGCCGACTACCACCGGTTCAGCCAGATGCTGCTCGGCGAGGGCGAGTACCAGGGCGTACGGGTGCTCGGCCGGCACACCCTGCGGCACGCGCTGCGCAACCACCTGCCCGGCGGCGGGGACCTGAAGAGCGTCGGGCGGCCGGTGTTCTCCGAGATGCCCACCGCCGGGGTCGGCTTCGGGCTCGGCTTCGCGGTGGTGCAGGACCCGGCCGCCGCCGGGGTGCCGGCCAGCGCCGGGGAGTACGGCTGGCACAGCGCCGCGTCCACCATCTTCTGGGTGGACCCGGCGGAGCGGCTGACGGTGCTCTTCCTGACCCAGCTGATGCCCTCCAGTGCGCACCAACTGCACGGACGCCTGCGGCAGTTGGTCAACCAGGCGCTGGTCGGATAACGGGTCCGCCCGCCCCGCTCCGGGGCTCACCCGCCCGGCTGGACGGCGAGGAGCTTGCGGGTCAGCCGGATCAGCGTGTCCCGCTCCTCCGCGGTGAGCGCGGCGAACACCCGGTCCATCATCGGGGCGATGCCCGCCTCCGCCTCGGCCAGGGCCCGCGAACCGACCTCGGTCATGGTGACGGCGTAGGCGCGGCGGTCGCGCGGGTGACGCTCGCGGACGACCAGTCCGGAGCTCTCCAGGCCGTCGATGCAGCCGACCATCACGCTGCGGTCGATCCGCAGCTGCTCGCTCAACTCCTGCTGGGAGCAGGCCCCGACCGCGTCCAGCATCTTCAGCACCAGGTGCTGGGCCACCGTCAGCCGGGCGCCGGTCAGCTCCTCGTCGATGGCCCGGGCGACCACGGTGGTGGCCCGGCAGAGCGCGATGTCCGGGCGCTCCCGGGTGAGCGTCGCGAAGTACTGCCGGCGCTCGCCCCCGTCGTCCGTCCGGCTGGGCGAGGCGAGGCGGGGCGTCCGCGGGGCGGTGGCCATCGGAACTCCTTCTGCGGGCGGGGTCATCAGCATAACGCGTTCAGGAGATTGTTTTTCCGTAGACGTTCTCAAGGAAGGGGAATCCCATGTGCTCACCGGAAACGGTGGCCGGCGCCACCGGCCACACCGCCACCGGGCCCGTCGCCGCCGGGCCCGCCGAGGTCTCGGCGCCGCTCCGGGCCAGAGCCCCGATCAGCCTGCCGCGCGGGGCCGTCCGGGACCTCACCCACGTGGTCGGCCCGGACTGGCCGGTGTTCGAGCTGTACGTCAAGCCGATGGAGATCAAGCGGCTCGCCAACCTCGCCGAGCACGAGTACAACGCCTTCGAGCTCACCTACAACGAGCACATCGGCACCCACCTCGACGCGCCCTCGCACTTCGACGACGACGGCCTGGCCACCCACCAGATCCCGGCCGACACCCTGGTCGCACCGCTGGCCGTGGTCCGGATCGGCGAGCGCGCCGCCCGCGACCACGTCACCGAACTGACCGTCGACGACCTGCTGGCGTGGGAGAGCCGCAACGGCCGCATCCCCGACGGCGCGCTGCTCGCCGTCGACAACGACTGGGCGCACCGGATCGACACCCCCGGCGCCTTCCTCAACCTCGACCCCGCGGAAGGGCTCTACCGCTTCCCCGGGATCTCGGTGGAGGCCGCGCACTTCCTGGTCACCGAGCGCTCGGTGGTGGGCGTCGGCACCGACTCGATCAGCCTCGACCCCGGCACCCGCCCGGCCGACCCGGACACCCATCGGGTGCTGCTGCCGGCCGGCAAGTACGCCATCGAGTGCCTCGCCGGGCTCGACACCGTGCCCGACCTCGGCGCGGTCGCCGTGGTCGGCGCGCCCAAGCACCTCGGCGGGACCGGCGGCCCGGTCCGCGTCCTCGCCTTCGTCTGACCCCCGTCCGCACGCTCGACCGCGATCACAGGAGAAGCCCATGACCGTACAGACCGACTCGGAGTCCGTCTTCGCCGGGGCCACCGGCGAACGCTGGGAGTGGAAGGAGGAGCGCTACCGCGACGGGGTCTTCAGCCACGCCGTGGACACCGAACTGCACCGGCTGCGGCTGCTGGAGTCCGTCCTGGACGAGCACACCCGCAGCCGCTTCCGGGGGCTCGGCCTGCGGGCCGGGCACCGGGTGCTGGAGGTCGGCGGGGGCGGCGGCTCGGTCGCCCGCTGGCTGGCCGAGCAGGGCGCCGAGGTCACCGTGACCGACCTCGACACCACCTTCCTGGACGAACTCGCCGCCGACGGCGTGCGGGTGCTGCGCCACGACGTCTACACCGACGACTTCCCGCCCGCCTCCTTCGACTTCATCCACGCCCGGTACGTGGTGATCCACCTGCCCGACCCGGAGAAGGCGGTGGAGAGGCTGGTCCAGTGGCTGGCCCCGGGCGGGACGCTGGTGCTGGAGGAGCCGGCCTTCTTCCCGATCAAGGACTCGCCGCACCCCGGCTACCGGACCGTGCTGCGGGCCTTCCGCCGCCACCTGGAGACCGCGGTGGGCACCGACACCGAATGGGCGCGCAGCCTGCCGGTGCCGCTGGAGGGCAAGGGGCTGAGCGGCCTCGGCCACGACGCGCGCTTCCAGCTGATCGCCGGCGGGGACGACGAGGCCGAGTGGTGGCGGCTCACCCTGGAGCAGACCCGGCCGGCCGTGGTGGCCGCCGGGCTCGCCACCGAGGAGGACTTCGAGGCGGCGTACCGGGAGCTCGCCGACCCGCGGTTCCGGGACCTCTCCCTCGCGGTCTTCACCGCCTGGGGGAAGCGGGCCTGACGCACCCGCGCACACCGACGGGCCGGTCACCCCTGCGGGGGCGGCCGGCCCGTCGGCGTTCAGTCGGGGCGTTCAGCCCGGGCGTTCCGTCGGGGCGTTCCGTCGGGCGTGCCCGGGGCGATCGCGGCGCCGCCCGTACCCCGGTGGAGCGGGGGTACGGGCGGCGCGTTCCGTGCGGTCGGAGGGTCAGAGCACCACGCGGACGCCGTACGTCCGCAGCCAGGCGTCCAGCAGCAGCGCGCGCGGCAGCCAGGGCGGCGGGGTGAAGGTGCCGGTGTGCCAGCCGCCGCCGTCCACCTGGGCGCGCAGCGCGTCGGCGTTCAGCAGCGGAAGGGCGGGCGAGTCGCGGTCGGCGAGCAGGGCGCGGACGGCCTCGCGGACCGCCTCCAGGTACTCCGGACTCTGCCCGAACGGGAAACCGCTCTTCTGCCGCCGCACCACCTCGGCGGGCAGCAGATCGGCGACCGCCTCCCGCAGCAGGCCCTTCTCCTGGCCGCCGACCCGCTTGAGCGCCCACGGGGTGTTCCACACGTACTCGACCAGCCGGTGGTCGGTGAACGGCAGCCGGACCAGCAGGCCCGCCGCGAAGCTCATCCGGTCCTTGCGGTCCAGGAGGAAGGGCAGGAAGCGGGTGAGCTGGAGGTGGAAGGCCTCGCGCAGCCGGCGGTCCGCGCCCGACTCGCCCGCCAGCCGCGGGACCTCGGCGAGCGCCTCGCCGTAGCGGGCGGCCACCTCGGCGTCCACGTCCAGGTGTCGGCGCAGCTCGGCGGAGAGCATCCCGCTGCGGTCGGTGATCCCGGCCGACCACGGGAAGTTGGCGGTCGGCCGGTCGGCCTCGGCGGTGAACCAGGGGAAGCCGCCGAAGACGTCGTCCGCGCCCTCGCCGGAGAGCACCACCTCGGCGTGGCCGCGCACCTCGCGGAAGAGCAGGTGCAGCGAGACGTCGAGGTCGCCGACGCCGGGCAGGTCGCGGGCGCGCAGGGTGGCGCCCAGGTGGTCGAGCAGCGAGGGGGCGTCCAGCAGGATCTCGGTGTGCCTGGTGCCCACGTGGTCGACCACCGCCCGGACGTACGGGGCGTCCCGGCTGACGTGCAGGGCGTCCGCCTTGAAGTCGGTCTCGCTGCCAGCGAAGTCGACCGAGTAGGTGGCGATCTTGTCGCCGCCGGCCGCGGCCAGGCCGACGATGGCGCTGGAGTCCAGGCCGCCGGAGAGCAGGGCGCCGGGTTTGACCCCGGTGTCGGCGGACTGCCGGCGCACCGTGTCGGCGAGCAGGGCGCGCACCCGCCGGACGGTGGTCGGCTCGTCGTCGGTGTGCTCGGCGGCCTCCGGGGCCCAGTAGCGCCGGTGGCGCACGCCGTTCGGACCGGCGACCAGCAGCCACCCGGGACGGACCTCGTGCAGGCCGCGGTAGACGGCGTCGCCGGGACGCTTGAGCGCCACGGTGAGGACGTCCACCAGGCCGTTCGCGTCCACCTCGGCGGGCAGCCCGGCGGCCAGCAGGGCCTTCGGTTCGGAGCCGAACGCCAGCGAACCGTCCGGGAGTTCGGCCCAGTAGAGCGGCTCGACGCCGAGCCGGTCGCGGATCAGCACCAGCTCCTCGGTGCGGGCGTCCCAGATCGCCGCCGCGTAACCGCCGACCAGTCGGTCGGCGGCCTCGGCGCCCCACTCCAGGTAGGCGCGCAGGACGAGTTCGGCGTCCGAGCCGTTGCGGATGCGGTGGCCGCGGGCGGTCAGCGCGGTGTGCAGCGGGCCGGGGTTGAGCAGTTCGCCGGAGAAGGCGATGACGGCCGGAGCCGGGTCCAGCTCGGGCGGGAACCAGGGCTGGGGCACGTCGTTGCGTGGCCCGGTGTGGAACTGGCGGTGGCCGAGGCCGGCGTGCCGGGCCAGCCAGGTGCCGCCGCGGCGCGGGCCGCGGTGGGTCAGGGTGTCGGTGAACTCCTGGACGAGTTGGGCCTGTTCGCGCACATCCCCGCTGCGCGACACCAGCCCCGCGATTCCGCTCATGCCCCGACCCCCGTGGCCTCGGCGACCTGGGCCAGCGACTCGCGCACCAGTGAGGTGAGCGGCGCGGGCAGCCGGCCCCAGTTGGCCTCCTCGTTGAGGTCCAGGACCCGGGAGAGCTTCCAGCCCAGGTACTGGCCGAGCGAGGCCAGCGGGGGCAGCTTCTCCACCGGGTGGACGGTCACCGTGTACTCCTCGAACAGCGGGGCGAGGCGCTGTTCCAGCACCTTCGACCAGGAGCCGTCCGGGGTGCCGTCGGTGGTGACCAGGCAGACGAGGGCCCTGCCGCGCAGCACCAGCATGTAGTTGAACACCGAGGCGCCGGGCAGGGCCTCGGCCCACAGCGCCTCCTCCAGGTCGTCCTGGCGGATGTTGTTCTCGGCGAGCAGCAGGACGTCCTGGGCCCGGCCGAGGGTGCGCAGGACGGGCAGCCGGATGCCGCACTCGCAGGGGTCGGTCTCGATCCGGACCAGGTCGCCGGTGCGGTAGCGCAGCAGCGGGCGGGAGGGGATGTCCAGGGTGGTGACGATCAGCTCGCCCTGCACCGGGTCGGTGTCCGGGCCGAGCACGGTGGTGCGGTCGCCGTCGTCGATCTCCAGCAGGTAGCTCTGCAACTGCAGGTGCAGCCGGCGGTGTTCGCAGGTGACGGCGAGGGTGCCGGTCTCCGAGGAGCCGTACGAGCCGACGTAGGCGGTGCCGCCGGTGAGGCGTTCGAGGTGGCGCACGAAGCTGGGGCCGGTCTGTTCGGCCATCAGCAGCAGCCGGTCGAAGCGGGGCAGCGGCAGGCCGTTCCGTTGGGAGAACTGGGCCAGCTCCAGCAGCCGGGACGGCGGTCCGACGTAGACGTTGGCGTTCAGTTCGGAGATCAGTCGCAGCACCCGGGTGTAGTCGCCGGTGATGTTGTCCACCCAGGGGCGGAAGGACATCACCCCGAGGTACTCCAGCACCTTCTCGAACTGGTAGGCGGCGGGTGCGAAGGGGGCGTTGATGAGGATCAGGGCGACATCGGCGGGCCGCAGCAGCCGGCCCCACATCTCGCCGATGTTGAGGGTGTTGACCAGCAGGTCGTCCACCGCCTTGGGGGCGGGGGCCGGGTCGCCGGTGGTGCCGGAGGACTCGTAGTAGTGCAGGAACTCCGACAGCGGGCGGGTGAACGCGCCGGCGCCGTGGCCGCCGAGTTCCTTCTTTCCGAGGAAGGGCAGCGCGGCGAAGGCGTCCAGGGCCTCGGCGGGGGTCAGCGGGGTGTCCGAGCGCAGCCGCTCGGCGAGTTCCCCGGTGAGGGTGCCCGCGTACATCGGGGAGCGCACGGCGGCGGCCAGCGTGGTGGCCAGCTCGGCGCCGTAGCGTTCGGCCGGGTCCTGGCCCTGCCAGGTGCGGTGGATCAGGGCGGTGTGGGAGTCCAGGCGCTCGGCGGCGTCCTGGCGTTGGGCGGGGTCGCGCAGTAGCAGCATCTTCGATAGCTCCTCGGGCTGTGGGAGTCACGGTCGGGGACGTGCCGGTGCGGGGGAGACGGCGAACGGCGGGGGTTCGGACGGCGAAGGGCGGGGGTTCAGGCGGCGAAGGGCTCCGGGAGCCCGGCGGCGCGGCGCAGCGAACCGTCCCGGACCAGGCCGGCCACGGCGGCGATGTCGCCGTCCATCCGCCGGTCGCGGTCGGTGAACGGGGCCTGCTCGCGGATCAGTCCGTGCACCTTCTGGAGGGTGGGCGAGGCCTTGCGCAGGCCGCGCAGCTCGACCGCCTGGGCGACGGCGAGCAGGTGGATCGCGGTGACGTCGCGGGCGAGCTCGACGACCGTACGGGCGTCGCGGGCGGCGATCGTGCCCATGCTCACCTTGTCCTGGTTGTGCGCCTCGGTGGAGCGGGAGAACAGTGAGGCGGGAAGGGCGGTCTTGAGCGCCTCGGCGGTGATCGCGGAGGCGGCGATCTGCATGCCCTTGAAGCCGTGGTGGAGCCCGGCGTGGGCGTCGGTGTCGGCGGCGGGGGCGATCAGGTTGGGCGGCAGGCCGCGGCTGAACTTGGGGTCGACCAGCAGGGCGAGCTGGCGGTCGAGCAGGTCGGCGGTGTTGGCGACGGCGGTCTTGAGGCCGTCCATGGCCTGGCCGACGTGGCCGGCGTAGAAGTTGCCGCCGTGGTGCAGCAAACCCTCCTCGGTGTCGAACAGCGGGTTGTCGGTGGAGGAGTTGACCTCGGTCTCCAGCCAGGGGCGCACCCAGTCCAGGGTGTCCCGCAGCACGCCGGTGACGTGCGGGGCGCAGCGCAGCGAGTACGGGTCCTGGATGCGGTGCTCGTGGGTGAGGAAGCCGCGGTCGCCCAGGCGTTCCTGGCGGTCGAGGATGCCCCGGTAGTCGGTGGCGAGTTCGGAGCCGTCGAGCAGGGCGCGGATCGCGGCCGCGGAGGCGAGCTGGCCGGGGTGCGGCTTCTGGCGGTGCAGGAACGGGTGGAAGTGCGAGGCGTTGCCGTTCAGCGCCTCCACGGCGAGGGCGGTGGCGATGTCGGCGGCGGCGGCGAGTTCGGCCGCGTCGTGGGCGGCGAGGACGGCGAAGGCGGAGGTGAAGGAGGTGCCGTTGATCAGTGCCAGGCCCTCCTTGGCGGTGAGCACCACCGGTTCGATGCCCTCCTCGGCGAGCGCCTCGGCGGCCGGGCGGATCCGGCCGCGGTGCAGCACCTCGCCCTCGCCGAGCAGGGCGTGCGCCAGGTAGCAGAGCGGGACCAGGTCGCCGCTGGCGCCGAGCGAGCCCCGTTCGGGGATGAGCGGCAGGATGTCGGCGGCCAGGTGGCGCAGCAGGGTGTCGACCACGACGGGCCGGATCGCGGAGGGGCCGCGCCCCAGGCAGTTGGCGCGGATCAGCTGGACGGCGCGGGCGACCTCGGGCGCGGCGGTCGGGCCGGTGCCGTTGAGGTGGTAGGTGATCAGGTTCCGCTGGAGCGCGGCGGCGCGGTCGGCGGAGATCTGCCGCCCGACGGAGTCGCCGAATCCGGTGGTGATGCCGTACAGCGGGATGCCGCGCGCCAGCCAGTCCTCCTTGAGGGCGACGGAGGCGGACATCCTCCCGGTGGCGGCGGGGGCGAGGACCGGTCCGGCGGTGCCGGGGCGGGCCCGGGCGACGGAGACGATGTCGGCGAGGGTCAGGTCGTGGCCGGTCAGGGCCAGAGGAGGCGTGGTGGGCATGGGTCCTCGTTCCTGGGCGGAGCGGGCGGTCCGGTCGGAGGGGGCGGTGTACCTGCTGGCCCCAAGTCTCGGGATCGGACAGGTGTTCCGTCTTCGGGCGTCGGTACGGACCGGATCCCGTCCCAACGGCCGGGCGGCGGGCGGCGACCCGGCCCAACGGACGGGCCGTCGGACCGGGTCGCCGGGGCGTCCGCCGAGCCCCGTCACCACTCGACGGGCAGCGCCTTCGGACGCAGTGTCAGCAGGCCGCCGAGCCACTCGACCTCCTCGGCGGGCACCGCGAGCCGCAGCGAGGGCAGCCGGCGGGCCAGGGTGCCGAAGGCGACCTGGAGCTCCATCCGGGCGACGCCCGCGCCGGGGCAGTAGTGGGCGCCGTGGCCGAAGGCGACGTGCTTGGGGTCGGCGCGGGTGAGGTCGAGCCGCTCGGGGTCGTCCACCCGGCGGATGTCGCGGCCGGCCGCGTGCATCACCGGGATGACGCCCTCGCCCTTGGCGACCGGGGTGCCGGCCAGCTCCAGGTCCTCGGTGGCGACCCGCATGAAGCCGATCTCGGACGGCGGGGCGTAGCGCAGCAGTTCCTCGGTCGCGTTGTCCAGCAGGTCGGGGCGCTCGGTGAGCAGCCGCCACTGGTCGGGGTGGCGCAGCAGCTGGTACAGCGCCCGGGAGACCGCGCTGACGGTGGTGTCGTGGCCGGCGACCAGCAGGTTGATGCCGAGCCAGACCAGCTCGCGCTCGTCGAGGCGGTCCTCGTCGTCGCGGGCCGAGATGAGGGTGGAGAGCAGGTCCTCGCCGGGGTTCGCGCGGCGTTCGGCGACCAGCCCGGCGACGTAGGCGGCGGACTCCTGGCGGGCGGCGAGCCGCTCCTCGGGGGTGTGGGCGGTGATGGAGACCAGCCGGTCGGTCCACTGCTGGAGCAGCGGGCGGTCCTCGACCGGGGCGCCGACCATCTCGCAGATCACCCAGACCGGCAGCACGGCGGCGAAGTCGTGGTGCAGGTCGGCCGGCCGGGGACCTTCGACCAGGCGGTCGATGAGCTCGTCGGCGATCTCGACCACCCGGGAGCGCCAGCGCTCGGCCTTGCGCGGGGTGAAGGCGGGGGAGATCAGCCGGCGCAGCCGGGCGTGGTCGGGGCCCTCCTGGTTGAGCAGGTTGTACGGGTTGTCGGAGAAGTCCTCGCCGGAGACGGTGCGCACGGCGCCCGGCTCGCGCAGCGCGGCCCGGGACAGCCGCTGGTCGGAGAGCGCGGAGACGACCTCGTCGTAGCCGGTGACCAGCCAGGCCTGGTCGCCGCTGGGCAGCCGGACCCGGCTGACCGGGCACTTGGCGCGCAGTTCGGCGAACTCGGCGGGCGGCTCGCCGTAGGGGGAGAGCGGAAGGGGGTAGGCGGTGAGGTCCTGGTCGGTCATCGGTCTGCCTCTCGGTGGGATCGCTGGGGTCGTGGTCGGGCGGTCGTGGTCTGGTGGTCGTGGTTCCGGTCGGGGGTGCGGGTGCGGGCGCGGGCTCGGGATCAGGTGGTCGGGGCTTCGGTCAGGCGGCCGGTGTCCGGGTCGGGGGCGGGCGCCGGGCCGGCCGGGGGGCCGACCGGGGGGCTCGGGGGCGTGGCGTCGGCGGTGCGCCGGCGGGGTGCGGCGAGCAGCCGTACGGCCGGGAGCTCGACGCACCGGTGCAGGAGCCCGGCGAGCAGCCAGGCGGCGGTGAACGCGCCGAGCAGCAGCGCGGCGGCGACCGGGGTGGTGAAGGTCCGTCCGGCGCCGAGGGCGCGGTGGCCGTGGTCCAGGATCAGCCGGTGGACCAGGTAGAAGGCGAAGGTCCAGCTGCCGAGGGTGACCAGTGGCCGGGAGGTGAGGAAGGTGCGCCGGCCGGCCACGTCCCGGGCGGCGAGCGCGGGCAGCAGCAGGGCGATCGGGACGATCGCGGGGGTGGTCAGCCCCCACAGGAACGGCAGCTGCTTGGCCAGGAGTTGGGCCGGGATCAGGAGCAGGGCGGCGGGCAGGGCGCCGATCGGCAGCCGGCGGCCGGTGAGGACGATCCGGGCGAGCAGGATGCCCAGCACGAACTCCAGCAGCCGCACCGGCGGGAACACGTAGACGAACCAGAACTGCCACACCGAGCCGGAACCGAAGGGCAGCGGCGGACGGTCCGGCAGCAGGGCGGAGGCGGCCGGGACGAGCAGGACCGCGGCGATCACCCCGGCGGTCCAGGCCCAGAGCCGTTCGGGGCGGATCTTCCGGATCCAGCGCACCAGCAGCGGGAAGGCGGCGTAGAAGAAGATCTCGCAGGAGATCGACCAACTGACGTCGTTGAGGCTGGAGAAGACCTCGCGGTCCGGGTTCCAGGTGTGCACCAGGAACAGGTTGGGAACGGCCTGGCGGGCGGTCGCGGCGTGGCCGGCCACGGCGAGCAGCACCAGCGCGGCGGCCCAGGTGAGCACGTGCAGCGGGTAGATCTTGGCGGCCCGGCGGCGCCAGAAGCCGCGGGCGCTGTGGTCGGGGCGCGAGCCCCAGGTGATCACGAAGCCGCTGAGGACGAAGAAGCAGCTGATCGCGGTCCAGGCGCCGTTGGCGACGAGCCAGGCGTAGGCGTCGGCGACCCCCGCGTCGCCGAACGGTTTCTCCATGTCCGCGTGGAAGGCGAAGACCGGGACCACGATCAGGAATCTGACGCCGGTGAGCGAGGGCAGGCGGGGACGTCTGACGGATTCGGGCATGGGTGGGCAACTCCCCCGTGGGTAGGGCCGATATTTCTAAGGTTCGGCAATTATCAAACAATAGGAAGTCAACTCGCGGAGATGCAAGGGGTGTTGGTGGTCGCGTGGCGCAGAGATTGTTTGACGCTAGATGATTTGACTGCTACGTTCAGCCCACTTGATTGAGATGCAGACGATTGTCTGCCAGATGGATTGGGAGAGGGCCGATGCCGGACACGGCGCCCCGCACCCTCGGCGCGCACAAGGGGTTGGCACTCCTGGTGCTCTGCGCCCAGCTCTTCCTCGACTCGATGGACGTCTCCCTGATGGGTGTCGCCCTGCCGGAGATCAAGCAGGACCTCGGCCTCGGGCCTGAGACGCTGCAGTGGATCATCTCCGGCTACGCCGTCGCCTACGGCGGCTTCCTGCTGCTCGGCGGCCGAGCCGCCGACCTCTTCGGCCGGCGCCGGCTCTTCTTCTGGGCCACCGCCGTGTTCGCCCTGGTCAGCCTCGCCGGCGGGCTCGTCTCCGACGGCACCCTGCTGGTCGTCAGCCGCGTCATCAAGGGCGTCGCCGCCGCCTTCATCGCCCCCGCGGCGATGTCGATCATCACCACCACGTTCAAGGAGGGCCCCGAGCGCACCCGCGCGATGGGCATCTTCTCCCTCACCGGCGCCAGCGGCTACGCGGCCGGCCTGGTGTTCTCCGGCGTCCTGACCGAAGTGCACTGGCGGCTCATCTTCTTCGTCCCCTTCGTCGTCGCCTCGCTCGTCCTCGCCGTCACCAACTACGCCGTCGCCCCCGACCAGGCGCGCACCGGCGAACGGCCCGGCTTCGACGCGGCCGGCGCGCTCACCGCCACCGCCGGCGTCCTGCTGCTCGTCCTCGGACTCGTCCGCGCCCCCGAAGCCGGCTGGGGCTCCGCCGCCACCCTCGGCTCGCTGATCGCCGCCGTCGTGCTGCTGGTCGTCTTCGTGGTCATCCAGCAGCGCCGCACCGACCCGCTGCTGCCGCTGCGGATCTTCCGCTCTCGCACCCTGTCCACCGCCAACACCATCGGCCTGGTCTGGGCCTGCGCCACCATCGGCTGGCAGTTCATCGCCCTGCTCTACCTCCAGCAGGTGCTCGGCTACAGCGCCCTCCAGGCGGGCCTGGCGATCGTCCCGATGGCCGCCGCGATCCTGCTCGCCGTCAACCTCGCGCCCAAGCTGATCAACCGCTCCGGGCTGCGCCCGGCGGCCGTCCTCGGCCTGCTCCTCCAGGGCGGCGGCATCCTGCTGTTCCTGCGCACCGGCACCGACAGCAACTACCTGAGCGTCCTGCTGCCCGCGCTGATCGTGCACGGGCTCGGCAACGGCACCAGCTTCCTCGCCTTCAACATCGCCGCGGTCGGCGGCGTGAAGAACGAGGACCAGGGGCTGGCCACCGCGCTGGTCACCGCCGCCCTCCAGCTCGGCGGCGGCATCGGCGTCGCCGTCGGCGCGGCGGTGCTCACCGGCGTCGGCGGCGCCTCGCCCTCGCTCTCCGCGTACCACTGGGCCTTCCTGGTCGCCGCGCTCTTCTCGGCCGTCGGGCTGGTCGCCGCCGCCCTCGGGCTGGGGGCGCCGAAGGGCGGGGACGCCGCGCAGGCGCCGCCCGCCGAGGCCGCGCCCGCCGAGGCGCAGGCCCTGGCCGCCGACCTCCAGGAGGGCCGGGCGTGACCGCCACCCGGCCCGCCGCCACCGCCGCCGCCGTCGAACACCTCACCCCGGACGACCCCCGGCTCTCCTGGGACGGCATCAGCGGCCTGGCCCGGCACGAGGACCGCTGGATCCCGCTGCGCCTGCCGCTGGACCGGGTGGCGACCACCCTCTCCGCCGACTTCGCCCGCCTCGCCCGACTCCCGGCCGGCGCCCGCTTCGGCCTGCGCACCGACGCCGTCGAACTGGTCCTGGAACTGGACGCCGAACCCGGCAGCGCGCCGCTGGACGTGGTGGTGGACGGCGTCGTCGCCCACCGGTGGCACCCGGTGCCCGGCCGCCACCGGCTCACCCTGCCGCTGCCCGCCGGCGCGAACGGCCCGGCCGAGGTGGAGATCTGGCTGCCGCACCTCAGCCGCACCTGGATCGGCCGGCTCTCGCTGCACGGCCACCGGGTGCTGGAGCCGCTCGAACGCACCGGCCCGCGCTGGATCGCGTACGGCAGCTCGCTCACCCACGCGATGTTCCCGCACGGCCCGTCCGAGAGCTGGGTCTCCCTGGTGGCCGTCCGGCACGGCTGGCGGCTGCGCAACCTCGGCTTCGCCGGGGAGGCGTACCTGGACCCGCTGGTCGCCCGCGTCCTGCGGGACACCCCGGCCGAGCTGATCACCCTGGAGATCGGCACCAACGCCTACATCCGCAGCGTGTTCACCGCGCGCAGCTGGGGCTCGGCGGTGTGCGGCTTCGTCGAGACCGTCCGCGACGGCCACCCCGACACCCCGATCGCGGTGATCGCCGCGCTGCCCTCGGTGGAGCGGGAGAAGGCGGTCAACGCCGCCGGGCTCACCCTGGAGGGCATCCGGGAGCTGACCGGCGAGGCGGTCCGGGTGCTCCAGCGGCTCGGCGACCGGCGGCTGCACCTGGTCGACGGCCGCGAGGTGCTGCCCGTCGCCGAGGCCGACCGGGTCTACGCGGACGGGCTGCACCCGACCCCGGACGGCGAGCACGACCTCGCCGACCGGGCCGCGCCGATCCTCCGGCGGTTCCTGCCGGGCTGACGGCCGGTCCTGCCGGGTTGGCGGTCGACTCCTGCCCGCCCGGCGTCCGGCTCCTGCCGGGCCGACGGCCGCACCCGGCCGGAGCGGTGTCCGGCTCCGAACGACGGTGCCCCGACGGGACGTTCCCGCCGGGGCGCCGTCGTGTGCCGGGGCCCGTCAGACCGCCGCGGTCCGTGCGGGCAGCCGGGGCACCGCCGCCAGCAGCTGCCGGGTGTACGGGTGCTCGGGGGAGCGGAACACCCGCTCGGCCGGGCCGTACTCGACCGCCCGGCCGTCCTTCATCACCAGCACCCGGTCGCTCACCTGGCGCACCACCGCGAGGTCGTGCGAGATGAACAGCATCGCCAGGCCCAGCTCGGCCCGCAGCCGGGCCAGCAGCTCCAGCACCTGCGCCTGCACCGAGACGTCCAGTGCCGACACCGGCTCGTCGCAGACCAGCAGCCGCGGCCCGGTGGCCAGCGCCCGGGCGATCGCCACCCGCTGGCGCTGCCCGCCGGACAGCGAGCGCGGCCGCCGCTCCAGGTGCTGCTCGCCGAGGCCCACCTGGGTCAGCAGTCCGACCGCCCGCTCCCGCCGGGCCGCGCCGCGGGCCACCCCGGCGACCGCCAGCGCCTCGGCCAGGATCCGCCGGACGGTGAAGCGCGGATCGAAGGAGGCCAGCGGGTCCTGGTGGACCAGTTGCACGGCGGCCCGGGCCGGACGGCGCTCGCGCTCGGGCAGCGCGCTCCACGGGCGGCCGTCCAGCAGCACCTCCCCGGCGTCCGGGGCCAGCATGCCCATCACCAGCTGGGCGGTGGTGCTCTTGCCGGAGCCTGACTCGCCGACGATGCCCAGGGTCTCGCCGGGCGCGAGCGTGAACGACACGTCGGCGACCGCCTCCCGCAGGCCGCCGTCCGGGGTGCGGTAGCGCTTCACCAGGCCCCTGGCGGTGAGGAGCCGGTCCTGCTCCTGCCCCTGGTCCTGTTCCTGCTTCCGCTCCTGCGCGTCGGCCGCCGGGGCCGGCCCCGGTCGGTCCGGATCGGGCGCGGCCGCCAGCAGCATCCGGGTGTACGGGTGCTCGGGCGTACCCAGCACCCGGTCGGCCGGTCCGCTCTCCACGATCCGGCCGTCCTTCATCACCGCGATCCGGTCCGCCAGCCGGGCCACCACCGCCAGGTCGTGGCTGATCAGCAGCAGGGCCGTCCCCTTGGCCTTCAACTCGCCGAGCAGGTCGAGCACTTGGGCCTGCACCGTGACGTCCAGCGCGGTGGTCGGCTCGTCCGCGACCAGCACCCGCGGCCCCGCCGCCAGCGCGGAGGCGATCAGCGCCCGCTGGCGCAGCCCGCCGGAGAGCTGGTGGGGGTACTGCCGGGCCCGTTCGGCCGGCTCCGGAACCCCGACGTCGCCCAGCAGCTCCTCGACCCGGCCCGGCACCTCGGCCTTCGGCAGCACCCGGTGGGCGAGCAGCGGCTCGCCCACCTCGGTGCCCACCCGGCGCAGCGGGTCCAGCGCGGACAGCGCGTCCTGGAGCACCAGTGCGACGGTGCGGCCGCGCACCCGGCGCCACTCCCGCTCGCCGAAGGCGGCGGCGTCCCGGCCCTCGACCAGGAAGCGCTCGGCCCGGACGGCGGCACCGGGCGCGGTCAGTCCGACCAGCGTCCGGGCCGTGACGCTCTTGCCCGAGCCGGACTCCCCGACCAGCGCCAGGCACTCGCCCGCCGACAGCGACAGCGACACCCCGGCCACCGCCGCGGTCCGCTGCCTGCCGTGGCCGAACTCGACGCTCAGGCCCTCCAGTTCGACGATCGGGCTCATGGCGTCCGTCCTTCCAGGCGGCGGTGCAACTGACGGCCGAGCACGGTGATCGCGACCACCACGGCGGTGATGGCGGCCCCCGGGAACACCGCGATCCACCAGGCGGTGGACAGGAAGTCGCGCCCCTGGGAGAGCATCGCCCCCCACTCCGGGGCGGGCGCCTTGGGTCCGAGCCCGAGGAAGCTGAGCGCCGAGCCCGAGACCACGGCGGTGCCGACGGCCAGCGTGGCGGGCACCGTCAGCGGCCCCAGGGTGTTCGGCAGCACGTGCCGCAGCACCACGGCCGCCCGGGGCACCCCCAGGGCCGTCGCGGCACGCACGTACTCCGAGCCGCGCACCACCATCGCCTGCCCGCGCACCAGCCGGGCGAACCCGGGGGTGGCCGCGATCGCGATGGCCAGCAGCGCGTTGCCGGTGCCCGGACCCACCACCGCGATCACCAGCAGCGCGAGCAGCAGTTCGGGCAGCGCCAGGAGGACGTCCACCGCGCGCATCGCCACCTGGTCGCCGATCCGGCCGGACAGCGCGGCCGGCAGGCCGACCAGCAGGCCCGCCAGGACCGACAGCGCCGTCGCGCCGAGCCCGATCAGCAGCGAGTACCGGGCGCCGTGCACCACCCGGGCGTACACGTCCCGGCCCAACTGGTCGGTGCCCAGCCAGTGTTCGGCCCCCGGCGGGGTGAGCGCGGCGACCGGGTCGGCCGCCGTCGGGTCGGCGTGCGCGAGCAGGGCGGGCCAGGCGCAGGCCACCACCGCCGCCGCCAGGACCAGCGCGGCGAGCAGCACCCCGGGCCGTACCCGGTCCGCCCGCCCGCCGCCCGAGCGGACCGCCCGGGCGGCCGGCCCGGAGGCCGGCGCGACGTCGGAGTCGGGGGCGGGAACGGCGTCGGGGGCGGGGGCGATGCCGGGGGAGAGGGGGCCGGTCATGCCGCCACCTCCCGCACCCGGCCGGCGCCGCGCAGCCGGGGGTCGATCAGCAGGTAGAGCGCGTCCACCGCGGTGTTCACCACCAGGTAGACCGCGGCGGACAGCAGGATCAGCCCGATCACCACCGGCAGGTCGTGCCCGGTGACCGCGTCCAGCGCCACCCGGCCCAGACCCGGCCGGGCGAACACCGTCTCCACCAGGACCGTCCCGCCCAGCAGCCCGCCCACCAGCCAGCCGCCCAGCGTGACCGCCGGCACCAGCGCGTGCCGCAGCGCGTGCCGGCCGCGCAGCGCCAGCGGGCCGATCCCGCGCGAACGGGCGGTCAGTGCGAACGGCTCGTGCAGCGCCGACTCCAGCCCCTCCCGCAGCACCTGCGAGAGCAGCGAGCCGAACGGCACCGCCAGGGTCACCGCCGGCAGCACCAGCGACTGCCAGCCCTCCGCCCCGGCGACCGGGAACAGCCGCAGGTGGAAGGAGAACAGCGTGAGCAGCAGGACCCCCAGCCAGAACGGCGGGGTGGAGATCGCCAGCAGCTCCGCCCCGGAGGCCGCGCCGCGCACCGCCCGTCGCCGCCCGGCCGTGGTCACCGCGGACACCAGGGCGAACACCAGGATCAGCCCGAACGCCGTCAGCGCGAGCCCCGCGGTCGGGCCGAGCTGCTCGCCGATGATCCGGCTCACCGGCTGCTGCTGCTGGTAGGAGCGGCCGAGGTCGCCGCCCAGCAGCCGGCCCAGGAAGGTCAGGTACTGCTCGAACAGCGGGCGGTCCAGCCCGAACTCCCGGGTGATCTCCGCCCGGACGGCCGCCGAACCGGTGGTCACCGAGCCGCCGAGCAGGGTCGACACCGGGTCGCCGGGCACCAGGTGCAGCGCCAGGAACCCCAGGGTGGCCGCACCCCAGAGCACCAGGACCGCACCGCCCAGCCGGTGCAGCACCGCGCGCGCGACCCGTGTCACTTGTTCTTCCAGACGCCGGCGAACTGCGGCCACGCGTTCGCGTCGAACGCCAGGCCCCGGACGAGCTGGGTGTGCCCGATCAGATTGGTGGTCACGTACAGCGGCAGCACCGTGCCGTGCTCCACCGCCCACCGCTCGGCCTTGGTGTAGTCGGCCTTGCGGGCGGCCGGATCGGTGGTCGCCGCGCCCGCCGTCAGCCAGCCGTCGAGCTCCGGGTCCTTGCTGAGCGACACGTTCTGGCCGCCGGCCGCCGGGGTGTTGGAGGAGAGGTAGAAGCCCGCCAGGATCGCCGGGTCGGCCCGCACCCAGGAGTTGTCCCACAGGTCGTAGTCGCCGCTCGCGTAGATCTTGAAGTAGGTGCCGTTGTCGATCGAGTCGCGGACCAGCTCGACCCCGGCCTTCTTCAGGTCCGCCTGGATGCCCGCCGCCAGGGTGTCGCGCTGGTCGCGCACCAGCGAGGCGATGTACGGCCAGTGCAGGGTCAGCCGCTTGCCGTCCTTCACCCGGTAGCCGTCCGCGTCCCTGGCGCTCCAGCCGGCCTCGTCCAGCAGCTTGCCGGCCGCCGCCGCGTCGTGCGGCAGCGCGTCCTTCAGCCCGGCCTCGTACGCCGCCGGGGTGGTCGGGCTCAGCGGGCTCCAGGCGCGCTCGTACTCGCCGAAGTAGATGCTCTTGACCAGCGCGTCCACGTCCACCGACCGCTGGACGGCCCGGCGCACCCGCTCGTCCTGCAGCGGCCCCCGGGTGGTGTTCAGGAACAGCGAGTAGACCACGCCGGGGTTCTGCGTGCGGTTCACCTCGATGCCGGTGGCCGCCCGCACCGTGCGCACCGCGGTGACCGGCAGCGTGGCCGCGTCCACCTGGCGGCTGGTCAGCGCGCCGCTGCGGACCGAGTCCTCGGGCAGGAAGCGGATCGTCAGCCCGTCCAGGTACGGCGCGCCCTGGTTCGCGGCGCCCTCCGGGGCCCAGGCGTAGGCGTCGTTGCGCTTGAACTCGACGTGGTCGTTCTTGACGTACTCGGTCTCCTTGAACGGCCCGGTGCCCACCGAGTTCTCGCCGCCCGCGCACAGCTGGTCCGCCTTCTCCGCCAGCGACTTCGGCGAGGCGATGCCCAGGTAGGGGGTGGCGACCGCCTGCAGGAACGGCACGTACGGCTCGGCGAAGGACACCCGGACGGTGTGCGGGTCCACCACCTCCGTGCCGGTGTACGGGCCGAGCAGGCTGGCCGCGTACAGCGACTTGGTCCTCGGGTCCTTGACGTGGTCCAGGTTGGCCTTCACCGCGGCCGCGTCGAAGACCGTGCCGTCGTGGAAGGTGACGCCCTCGCGCAGCTGGAAGGTGTACGTGCGGGCGTCCGGCGAGATCTGCCAGGACTTCGCCAGCCACGGGTGGAAGGCGCCCTTGTCGTCCAGGTACACCAGCGAGTCGAAGACGTTGCGCTGGATCACCGCCGTCACGTCGCCGGGGCTGACGTGCGGGTCCAGGCAGGACGTGCCGACCGCCACCGCGTACTTCAGGGTGCCGCCGCGCACCGGGGCACCCTCGGCGCCCGCCCCCGGCCCGGCCGGGCCCGCCGAGGAGCAGCCGGCGAGCAGGACGGCCGCCAGACCGGCGGCGGGCACGGACGAGGGGACGGCGAACGGACGGCGGACGCGCCGGGCGGCGGGCACGGGTCTGCTGGGCATGGGTGACTCCTTGGTGGTGCCGGTGGAGGGCGTACGGGACTGCCGCCGGGCGCGGGCGCGCACGGCGGGGGAAGGGGGAGAGGAGAAAGATGGGGCGGATCCTGCGTCGGATCCCGCGTCGGATCCGCGCCGGGCCTCGCTCGGGCGTCAGGCCGAGGCGCGGCAGGCCGAGGAGCGGCAGGGGGCGCCGGGCACACCGGTGCCACGGGCGCGGTCGAGGGCGCGACATCGGCCACGGCTGCCCGGACCACCCGCCGACGGGGCGAGGCCCCGCGCGGCCGGTGTCCTGCCACCGCTGCTGTGCACTGCGGCCTCCGATGCCTGCGCGTTCGCCCGTTTCGCGCACCAGGGTGCCCGCTACCGGCGGTTCCTGGCCACCGCGGCGTTCCACCCAGTGGAAGACGCCGCCCGGCGGGGCGCGTCACCCGGGGAAGACCCCCTCCGGGGGCGTGTCACCCGGCGGGGGGCGCCTCCTCCGCGGCCACCGAACGCGCGACCTCGGCCGCCATCAGCCGCCCCGCCTCGCGCAACCGCCCCTCGTACCGGGCCGGATCCACCGGCGCGGCCACCACCAGCCCCAGCGCGGCCAGCAGCGAACCGTCCGGATGGAACACCGGCACCGCCACCGCCCCGTACGCCGGCTGCATCTCCCGGCGCGCGTACCCCACACCCCCGCGCCGCACCGCCGCCAGCTCCCGGCCCAGCCGGCCCGGCGCCACCACCGTGTACCGGGTGTGCCGCGCGCCCGCCGCCGACAGACCCGCCGCCACCTCCCGCACCAGCGCCTCCGGCGCGTGCGCCAGCAGCACCCGGCCCACCGCCGTGGCGTGCAGGTCCATCCGCCCGCCCACCCGCACCTGGAACGGCGAGGACTGCGCCGCCGCACTCGGCAGCCGGTCCAGCAGCAGCGCCGAACGGCCGTCCAGCGCCGCCACCAGCGCGGTCTGCCCGGTCCGCTCGTGCAGCTCCCGCAGGGCCGGCTGCGCCAGCTCCCGGATGCGGCGCAGGCACGGCGCCAGCGCCCCCAGCGCCCACAGCCGCCGCCCCAGCCGGTACCCGCCGTCCCGCTGCCGCTCCAGCGCGCCCCAGGCGACCAGCTCACGCACCATCCGCAGCGCCGTCGGCGCCGGCAGCCCGGTCTGCCGCGCGATCTCGGCCAGCCGCAGCGACTCCCGCTCCCCGTCGAACGCCTCCAGCACCGAGAACACCCGCCCGGCCACCGAGCGCCCCCCGGCCTCCCCCGAATTCCCCGCCACCCGCCCCACCCTCCACCGCCACCGCCGCCCACATCCCGTCACCCGCCCCAACACCCGCGCCCGGCACGCGGATTCCGCGGTGCGGGCTCCGCGTACCGCGGCCCTGCGCGAGGCCGCCCGGCGGAACCGGGCCGGCGGATCCGGGCCGGGCACCCTAGAGCAGGCAGTCGGCGGTGGTGAGGACGGCCCGCGTCTGGTGGGCGAGTTGCTCCTGGACGGGGACCCAGCGGGCGCCGAAGCGGTGGCGCAGCCGGTCGAGGCTGTCGGTGACGACGGCGCGGGCGCGGTCGCGGGCGGCCTCGGCGGCGGGGTCGCGGGCGTCGGCGAGCAGCCGCAGCAGGACCGACGCGACCCGCAGCGGCACGCGGGCCGCGACCAGGCCGGCGGTGGTCACCCGGGAGGCGGTGAGCGGCTCGGAGCCCCAGCGCTCCAGCCACTCCTCGGCCACCCGCGGGGCGGCCGCCAGGCTGAGTTCGACGGTGCGCAGCAGCGGGCCGAACGCCTCGTGGCCGTAGGCCTCGTACTGGTGCGCGGCGACGCCCGGGAGCAGGGCGGCGAGCTCCTCGGCGCGTGCGGTGAGGTCGCGGGCGGCCGCGGCGAGGGTCTGCGCCCCGGCCGGGTGGGGACGGGCGTCGCCGACCGCGTCGACGGCCCACATCGGGACCTCCAGCACCGCGCTGACCGCGCCGTACCGGGCCGCGTACGACCAGGTGGACAGCTCCGGCTCGTCCGGCAGGGCCCGGGAACCCCCGGTGCCCGGGGCCGGCATCAGATAGGTGCCCGGGTCCGGGCTGGCCCAGCCGATCGCGTCGTAGGAGTCCACGTCGAGCGGGACGCCGGCCCGTTCCGCGGAGCGGGCGAAGCGCCCGGCCAGGCCCTGGACCGGGCGGGTGAGCTGGACGAACGCGCCGCCGAAGTCCACCCCGTGCAGCGAGCACTGGAGGAAGGGGCGCAGCTCGTCGATCAGGCCGGTCAGCGCCAGGCTCTCCGGCATCGGCGGGCGGCCGGAGCCGGGGGCGGGCAGCAGTTCGGGCTGCTCCTCGAAGGAGGGGCGGAAGAAGTGCTCGTAGTGGCGCCGCATGGTGAGCGGGCCGTCCAGCCAGCCGGCGTTGAGCGCGGCACCGTCCGGGTCGAGGCAGAGCAGCAGGTGCCAGGAGACGCCGGGGCAGGCGGGACGGTCCAGCAGCACCTCGGCGAGCCGGACGGTCCCGGCGGTGCCGATCGGCTCGTTGGGGTGCGGGCCGCCGACCACCAGCACCGCGCGCGGCCCGCGGTCCACGGAGAGCAGCATCAGCGGGCGCCCGGCCCGGGAGCGGCCCACCTCGCGCAGCCGGCAGCGGTCCGGGTGCCGCAGGGCGAGCCGGCGGGCGGCGGACTCGGCCTGGGCGGGCGTGGGGTAGCGGGCCGGCCGGTTGTCGAGGGGCCGGAGGGGGCGGATCCGCCGACCGGTGTCGGTCATGGTTCTCCTAGCGCCGGTCGTACGGCCGCCGGGGCGCGGGCGTGCGGGTGCGCCGCCGGGCACGGCGTGCGGGCGGGGGACGGGGGCGGGAACGGGGCGGGGCGCCGCGCGGGCCGGGACGGGGGCCGAGCGGAGCCGGGACGGGGCCTGGCGGGGGCGGACAGGGCCGTGCCGGAGCGGCCCGTGGTGAGGGAGGGTCGCGCCGGCCGGAAAACCGAGAGGGCCGAGCGTACGACTCAACTTCCTTGTCCGGAAGGGGGGCAGATCTCTTTGGCGGAGCCCTGTCAGTACCGCACGGTCCTTCCGGGCGTGTCAACGGCGGACGGCACCGGCCGGCGGGCGCGCACTGCGCGTGCCGGGGCGGGCACCGGCGGGTGCCGGCGGACGGCGGCGGGCACGGGCGGACACCGGCCGTCCGGGAGGCGCCGGAGCGCGCGGGGCCCGTGATCCGGGGCAGACGGCCCGTTCCCCGGATTGGGCTACCCTTGAGGGTCACCCCTCCCGTGCCGGCCAGCGGCACCGAATCACGTCGTAAGGGTTCCTAGTACATGACTGTCGAATCGGTCTTCCCACGCCTGGAGGCCCTCCTCCCGCACGTCCAGAAGCCGATCCAGTACGTCGGCGGCGAGCTCAACTCGACCGTCAAGGACTGGGACGCCTGCGACGTCCGTTGGGCGTTGATGTACCCCGACGCCTACGAGGTCGGCCTGCCCAACCAGGGCGTCATGATCCTCTACGAGGTGCTGAACGAGCGCGAGGGCGTGCTCGCCGAGCGCACCTACAGCGTCTGGCCGGACCTCGAGGCGCTGATGCGCGAGCACGACGTCCCCCAGTTCACCGTGGACGCCCACCGCCCGGTGAAGGCCTTCGACGTGTTCGGGCTGTCGTTCTCCACCGAGCTCGGCTACACCAACATGCTCACGGCGCTCGACCTGGCCGGCATCCCGCTGGAGGCCGCGGCCCGCACCGACGAGGACCCGATCGTCCTGGCCGGCGGCCACGCGGCCTTCAACCCGGAGCCGATCGCCGACTTCATCGACTGCGCCGTGGTCGGCGACGGCGAGCAGGCCGTCCTCGACATCACGGAGATCATCCGCGCCTGGAAGGCCGAGGGCCGCCCGGGCGGCCGGGACGAGCTGCTGCTGCGCCTGGCCCGCACCGGCGGGGTGTACGTCCCGAAGTTCTACGACGTGGAGTACCTGGCCGACGGCCGGATCGGCCGCGTCGTGCCGAACGCCCCGGGCGTGCCGTGGCGGGTGTCCAAGCACACCGTGATGGACCTGGACGAGTGGCCGTACCCGAAGCAGCCGCTCGTCCCGCTCGCGGAGACGGTGCACGAGCGGATGTCCGTGGAGATCTTCCGCGGCTGCACCCGCGGCTGCCGCTTCTGCCAGGCCGGCATGATCACGCGCCCCGTGCGGGAGCGAAGCATCACCGGCATCGGCGAGATGGTGGAGCGCGGGCTGAAGGCGACCGGCTTCGAGGAGGTCGGCCTGCTGTCGCTGTCCAGCGCCGACCACACCGAGATCGGCGACATCGCCAAGGGCCTGGCGGACCGGTACACCGAGGACAAGATCGGCCTGTCGCTGCCGTCCACCCGCGTCGACGCCTTCAACATCGACCTCGCCAACGAGCTGTCCCGCAACGGGCGCCGCTCGGGCCTCACCTTCGCCCCCGAGGGCGGCAGCGAGCGCATGCGCAAGGTGATCAACAAGATGGTGTCGGAGGAGGACCTGATCCGCACCGTCGCCACCGCGTACGGCAACGGCTGGCGCCAGGTGAAGCTGTACTTCATGTGCGGCCTGCCGACCGAGACCGACGAGGACGTGCTCCAGATCGGCGAGATGGCGAAGAACGTCATCCAGAAGGGCCGCGAGGTCACCGGCCAGAACGACATCCGCTGCACCGTCTCCATCGGCGGGTTCGTGCCCAAGCCGCACACCCCGTTCCAGTGGGCCCCGCAGCTGTCCGCGGAGGACACCGACGCCCGCCTGGCCAAGCTGCGCGACTCGATCCGCGGCGACCGCAAGTACGGCAAGAACATCGGCTACCGCTACCACGACGGCAAGCCGGGCATCGTCGAGGGCCTGCTCTCCCGCGGCGACCGCCGGGTCGGCGCGATCATCCGCGCGGTCTACGAGGACGGCGGCCGCTTCGACGGCTGGCGCGAGTACTTCTCGTACGACCGCTGGATGGCCTGCGCCGACAAGGGCCTGTCCGGCACCGGCGTCGACGTCGACTGGTACACCACCCGCGAGCGCACCTACGAGGAGGTGCTGCCCTGGGACCACCTGGACAGCGGCCTCGACAAGGACTGGCTCTGGGAGGACTGGCAGGACGCCCTGGAGGAGGTCGAGGTCGACGACTGCCGCTGGACCCCGTGCTTCGACTGCGGCGTGTGCCCGCAGATGGACACCCAGATCCAGATCGGCCCCACCGGAAAGAAGATGCTCCCCCTGACGGTGGTCAACAAGTAGCGCGTCCCCCCGTCCCGGGGGCGGCCCCCCGCCACCGGGCGGGCGCGGGCGGGCGGGGCGGGGGGGTGGGGGGGGGGCGCA
>NZ_JBHXTL010000002.1:110059-127273 GCF_042677365.1 Kitasatospora sp. NPDC127116 | reverse complement strand
CCCACATCCACATCGCCCCCACCGGAAATAAGATGCCCCCCCTGACGGTGGCCAACATTAAGCGGGAGCCCCCGTCCCGCGACCCCCGGCCGGAACGTTCCGGCCGGGGGTCGCGGCGTGCGGTGGAGCGGAGGCTGACCAGGGGCGGAGCGAGGGGGAGCGCGGGGCGCGTACCCTTTGAGGTGACAGAGTCCGGACAGTGGCGGGAAGACGCCGCACCGGACGGGGACAACTGACTAAGGACTGAGCGACCCTGGCACGCCGTACGCCCGACGGTCCGCCGCCCGCGCCGACGGTGCAGCGGATTCGTCTCCGCTACACCAAGCGCGGTCGGCTCCGCTTCACCAGCCACCGCGACTTCCAGCGCGCCTTCGAGCGCGCCCTGCGCCGGTCCGCCGTTCCGATGGCCTACTCGGCCGGCTTCACCCCGCACCCGAAGGTCTCCTACGCCAACGCGGCCCCGACCGGGGTGGCGAGCGAGGCGGAGTACCTGGAGATCGGCCTGGCCGCGGTCCGCGACCCCGAGCAGCTGCGGGCGCAGCTGGACGAGTCGCTGCCGGCCGGCCTGGACGTGATCGACGCGGTCGAGGTCCGGACGCCGAACTTCGTGGAGCGCCTGGAGGCCTCCGAGTGGCTGCTCCGACTGGACGGCGTGGAGCCCGACGTGGCCGCCGAGGCGGTCGCGAGCTTCCTCGCCGCCGAGCGGGTCGAGGTCGAGCGCCGCACCAAGAACGGCCTGCGGGTCTTCGACGCGCGGGGCGCGGTGGCGGCGCTGGAAGCCGTCCCGGCCCAGGTCGAGGCCGGTGCGGACGCCGGGCCCGGAACCGACCGCGATGTTCGGACCGGCCGTCCCTGTGCGATACTGCGCCTGGTAGTACGACACGCCACACCCGCCGTACGACCCGACGACGTATTGTCCGGTCTCCGTGCGACGGCCGACCTGGCGCCGCCGGTCCCCGCAGAGGTGACCAGGCTGGCGCAGGGGCCGCTCGACGAGGAGACCGGCACGGTGACCGACCCGCTGGCGCTCGACCGCGCGGCGGCCCCGGTCGGCTCGGAGCCGGCCGTGGGGCCGCACGCTACCGCGTCCGCCTAGCGGGGGGAGGCCGGGTCCAGTACCTCACTGGACCCGACGGTCCTCCAGGGTTCCCGCGGCTCCCCAGGGGAGCGAGCGTCGTCGCAGCACAGGCCTGCCACCCGGGGCCTGCCGACCAGGAAGGTCGGCCGGTCCGGGACCCCGTCCGGGAGCCACCCGGGGTTGGGGGACGGCGCAGCTTGGGAAAACCTCAGAAGACTGGTCAGAACCAGAAGACTTTCGACACCCCGCCGAGCGCGGGGCGCCGAGCGAGACTACGAGCCCCTGTGCGGCGTCGCGTCCGCGCGGCGGCACCGTCAAAAGGGTCCGGTCCGGGCATCGTCGCGATGCCGGCCACCCAGCGGTGCCGTGCCGTGCCCGGATGTGGAGCCCGGGGGCCTGACGGGAGATCCACCCGCATGCTCGATAACACCGATCCGCAGCAGACTGCGGCCACGGACCAGAACGAATCCGCCGCGACCGGTGGCGAGGGCGCGTCCGCCGCGCCGCCGCGCCGTCGTCGCCGCGCGGTGTCCCGCCCGGCGGGCACCCCGCAGGGTGCGGCCGCCGAGGCGGCCGAGACGGTGCTGCCGGCCGAGACGCCGACCGCCGCGGCCACCCCGGCTCCGGCCGTGGAGCCGGCGGCCGAGCCCGCCGCCGAGAAGCCGGTCCGGGCCCGCCGGACCCGCAAGCGCGCCGAGGCCCCGGCCGGGGCGCCGGAGGCCACCCCGATCGTGGTGACCGCACCGGAGACGGCGCAGGCCCCGGCGGCCGAGCCCGCCGCCGAGAAGCCCGCGAAGGCCACCAGGGCCACCAGGGCCACCAAGGCGGGCAAGACCGAGAAGGCGGAGAAGGCCGACAAGGCCGAGGTCGCCGAGGTCGCCGAGCCCGTCGCCGAGAAGCCCGCCCGGGCCCGGCGCACCCGCAAGCGCGCCGAGGCGCCCGCCGGTGCTCCCACGACCGAGGCCGAGGCGCCGGTCGTCGAGACGCCGGTCGTCGAGGCCGTCGCCCCCGAGGCCCCCGCCGCCGCCGAGTCGGTGGCCGAGGAGGCCCCGGCCGCTCCGGCCCGCCGCCCCCGCCGCCGTCGCGTGGTCGAGGCCGCGCCGGTCGTCGAGGCCCCGGTGGAGGAGCCCGTTGCCGAGGCGCCGCAGGCCGAGGAGCCCGCCGCCGCGGAGGAGCCCGAGGAGGAGGCCGTCGAGGCCGCCGCCCCCGAGGCCCCCGTCACCGAGGCGCCCGCCGAGCCGCACCACCGGGTGCGCCGCCGCGCCGTGCGCCCGGCCACCGCGGTCTTCCAGGCCCCGGTGTTCCAGGAGCCGGCCCCCTTCGTCGCGCCGTCCACGCCGTCCGCGCCGGCCACCGCGGCCGCGCCGCAGCAGCCCGTCGCCGCCCCGGTGCAGGCCGAGGCCCCGGCCGTGGCCGAGCGCACGGAGGAGGACGACGAGTTCGAGTACAGCGGTGTCGGCCGTCGCCGCCGGGTCCGTACCCGGGTCGAGCCGACCCGTCGCAAGCCGGCCGCCCAGGCGAAGGCCCAGGCCCAGGCGAAGGCGCCGGCGAAGGCCCCCGTGAAGGCCCCGGTCGAGGCCGCGCCGGTCGTCGAGGCCCCGGTCGCCGAGGCGCCCGCCGTGGAGGCCCCCGTCACCGGTCCGGAGACCGAGGGCGAGTGGGAGGACGACGGCCGTCCGTCGCGCCGTCGCCGCCGGGGTGGCCGCCGCCGCCGTCGTGGCGAGGCCGAGGAGTTCGAGGCCGCCGAGGCCGTCGAGACCGAGCAGCCCGCCGCCGAGGAGTCGGCCGAGGCCGTCGCCGAGGACGAGGGCGAGGAGGACGACGACCTGGCCGCCGGCCTGTCCTCGTCGCGCCGCCGCCGTCGCCGCCGTCGCCGCAGCGGTGAGGCCGGCGCCGTCGAGGCCGCCGAGACCACCGAGGACGGCGTCCGCACGGTGGTGAAGGTGCGCGAGCCGCGCCGCCGCTCCACCGAGCCGTCCTTCGACCCGGACGAGGTGCAGTCCATCAAGGGCTCGACCCGTCTGGAGGCCAAGAAGCAGCGCCGCCGCGAGGGCCGCGAGCTGGGCCGCCGCCGGGTGCCGATCATCACCGAGGCCGAGTTCCTGGCCCGCCGCGAGTCGGTCGAGCGCGTCATGGTGGTGCGCCAGAGCGGCCAGCGCACCCAGATCGGCGTCCTCGAGGACGGCGTGCTGGTCGAGCACTACGTCAATAAGGAGCAGGCCACCTCGTACGTCGGCAACGTCTACCTGGGCAAGGTCCAGAACGTGCTGCCGTCGATGGAGGCCGCCTTCGTCGACATCGGCAAGGGCCGCAACGCGGTGCTGTACGCCGGTGAGGTCAACTTCGGCGCGCTGGGCGGCCACGGCGGCCCGCGCCGGATCGAGTCGGTGCTGAAGTCCGGCCAGTCCGTGCTGGTGCAGGTCTCCAAGGACCCGATCGGCCACAAGGGCGCCCGCCTGACCAGCCAGATCTCGCTGCCCGGCCGCTACCTGGTGTACGTGCCCGAGGGCTCGATGACGGGCATCTCGCGCAAGCTTCCGGAGAACGAGCGCGCCCGGCTGAAGCAGATCCTCAAGAAGATCGTCCCGGACGACGCGGGCGTCATCGTGCGCACCGCCGCCGAGGGCGCCTCCGAGGAGGAGCTGACCCGCGACGTCCAGCGCCTCCAGCAGCAGTGGGAGGACATCCAGAAGAAGGCCGCGACCGGCAACGCCCCGGCGCTGCTGTACGGCGAGCCGGACATGACCGTCCGGGTCGTCCGCGACATCTTCAACGAGGACTTCAGCAAGGTCATCGTCTCCGGCGACGAGGCGTGGAAGACCATCCACGAGTACGTCTCCAACGTGGCCCCGGACCTCGCCGAGCGGCTCCAGCGGTGGACCTCCGAGGTGGACGTGTTCGCCACCTACCGGATCGACGAGCAGCTGATGAAGGCGCTGGACCGCAAGGTCTGGCTGCCCAGCGGCGGTTCGCTGGTGATCGACCGCACCGAGGCGATGGTCGTCATCGACGTCAACACCGGGAAGTTCGTCGGCCAGGGCGGCAACCTGGAGGAGACGGTCACCCGGAACAACATCGAGGCGGCCGAGGAGATCGTGCGCCAGCTGCGGCTGCGCGACCTCGGCGGCATCATCGTGATCGACTTCATCGACATGGTGCTGGAGTCCAACCGCGACCTGGTGCTGCGCCGCCTGCTGGAGTGCCTGGGCCGGGACCGGACCAAGCACCAGGTGGCCGAGGTCACCTCGCTGGGCCTGGTCCAGATGACCCGCAAGCGGGTCGGCCAGGGCCTGCTGGAGTCCTTCTCCGAGCCGTGCGTGCACTGCAACGGCCGCGGCGTGATCGTCCACATGGAGCAGCCGAGCGCCCACGTCCACGCCCCCGTGGCGGCGGGCGAGGCCGGTGCGGGCGGCGGCAAGCGCCGTCGTCGCGGCAAGGGCGGCGCGGGCCACGAGGAGCCGCAGGCCGTCGAGCCCGCGGTGACCATCCTGTCCGAGTCGGCGGAGGACGTCGCCGAGCCGGTGCGCGAGGAGATCGAGGGCCAGCTGGCCCTGGAGGTCCCGGGCGTCGAGGCTCCGGCCGAGGCGGCCGCGCCGGCCGTCGAGGTCCCCGCGGCCCCCGTGGCCGAGGTCCCGGCCGCCGCTCCGGCGGGCCGTCCGCGTCGCCGCGCGGTGCGCAAGGCGACCGCTCCGGCGGGTTCCCCGGACACCGCCGAGATCGTGGTGCTCCAGGCCAAGGCCGAGGCGGCGCTGGAGGCGGCCCTGGAGGCCGCCGCCCCGGCGGTCGCGGAAGCCGCCGCCGAGGCCGTCGCCGAGGCGCCGGGCGAGCCGGTCGTGGTCGCGGAGGCCGCGGTCGTCGCCGAGGCTCCCGAGGCCACGGAGGCTCCCGAGGCCACGGAGGCCGGCGAGGCTCCGGCCGAGGAGGCGCCGGCGCCGAAGAAGCGGGCCGCCCGCAAGACCGCCGCGAAGAAGACCGCCGCCAAGAAGACCACCACGGCGGCCAAGAAGACCACCGCCCGCAAGACCGCCACCAAGCGGACGAGCGCGGCGGCCAAGAAGGCCGCGGCCGCCGAGGGTGATACGGCGTCCGAGTAGTGCCCACGCCCGGGGCGGGAGTGATCCCGCCCCGGGTCGTACGGGCCGGTTTGCCCCCCGGGCGGCCGGTCCGTATTCTTGACCATCGGCGTGTCTACGCCATGCTCCCGAGCACATCACCTTCCCGGGTCGCCGCGTTCGCGCGGAGGGCCGGGGAGAGGCTCCTGTGTCCGTACCCAGGTGGCTGGCGTCGGGGGTTCCGACCGAGCAAGGAAAGCAGGTACCGCATGTACGCGATCGTTCGCGCAGGCGGCCGCCAGCACAAGGTCGCCGTGGGCGACGTGCTGGAGATCGACCGTATCGAGGCCAAGCCGGGTGACTCGGTCGAGCTCTCGACCATCCTCGTCGTCGACGGTGACGCCGTCACCTCCGACCCGTGGGTCCTGGCCGGCGTGAAGGCTCACGCCGAGGTGGTCGACCAGACCAAGGGTGACAAGATCGTCATCCTGCGTTACAAGAACAAGACCGGCTACCGCCGTCGCCAGGGTCACCGTCAGCAGCACACCGCGGTGCGCATCACGAGCATCGACTCGGTCAGCAAGTAAGGGGATAGCGAAAAATGGCACACAAGAAGGGCGCAAGCTCTACTCGTAACGGCCGTGACTCGAACGCCCAGCGCCTCGGCGTGAAGCGCTTCGGTGGCCAGGTCGTCTCCGCCGGCGAGATCCTCGTCCGCCAGCGCGGCACCCACTTCCACCCGGGTGCCGGTGTCGGTCGCGGTGGCGACGACACCCTGTTCGCGCTGACCGCCGGTGCGGTGCAGTTCGGCACCCGTCGTGGCCGCAAGGTCGTCAACATCGTGGCCGTCGAGGCCTGAGTCCCCGCGGACTCCCGAGTCTGAGAAGACCCACCGGGTCGGACAAGACTCACAGTGAAGGGTGGGCCGGAATTCTCCGGTCCACCCTTCACGCTTTACGCAGGTAGCAAGCAGACTCTCGCGCACTGGAGGCACACCCATGACCACCTTCGTGGACCGCGTCGAACTTCATGTCGCCGCGGGTAACGGGGGCCACGGCTGCGCCTCCGTGCACCGCGAGAAGTTCAAGCCGCTCGGCGGCCCGGACGGCGGCAACGGCGGTGAGGGCGGCAGCGTCATCCTCACCGTGGACTCGCAGGTCACCACCCTGCTGGAGTACCACCACTCGCCCAAGCGCAAGGCCACCAACGGCAAGCCGGGCGCGGGCGGCAACCGCACCGGCGCGATCGGCGAGGACCTCGTCCTGCTGGTGCCGGACGGCACCGTGGTGCTGGACCGCACGGGCAACGTGCTGGCCGACCTGGTCGGGCACGGCACGAGCTTCGTCGCCGCCCAGGGCGGCCGCGGCGGCCTCGGCAACGCCGCGCTGGCCTCGGCCCGCCGCAAGGCGCCCGGCTTCGCGCTGCTCGGCGAGCCCGGGGAGGCCCGTGACATCGTCATGGAGCTCAAGTCCGTCGCCGACGTGGCCCTGGTCGGCTACCCGAGCGCCGGCAAGTCCTCGCTGATCTCGGTGCTCTCCGCCGCCAAGCCGAAGATCGCGGACTACCCGTTCACCACCCTGATCCCCAACCTCGGGGTGGTCACCGCGGGCGACATCGTCTACACCATCGCCGACGTGCCCGGCCTGATCCCGGGCGCCAGCCAGGGCCGCGGCCTGGGCCTGGAGTTCCTGCGCCACGTGGAACGCTGTTCGGTGCTGGTGCACGTGCTGGACTGCGCCACCCTGGAGCCCGGCCGCGACCCGCTGACCGACCTGGAGACCATCGAGGCCGAGCTCGCCGAGTACGGCGGTCTGGAGGACCGCCCGCGCCTGGTCGCGCTCAACAAGGTGGACGTCCCGGACGGCCAGGACATCGCCGACCTGACCCGCGCCTCCCTGGAGGAGCGCGGCTACCGGGTGTTCGAGGTCTCCGCCGCCTCCCGCAAGGGCCTGCGCGAGCTGAGCTTCGCCGTGGCCGGGATCGTCGCCGAGGCGCGCGCCGCCAAGCCGGCCGAGGAGTCCACCCGGATCGTGCTGCGGCCCAAGGCCGTCGACGACGCCGGCTTCACCATCACCGAGGAGGACGGCGCGTACCACATCCGCGGCGTCAAGCCGGAGCGCTGGGTCCGCCAGACCGACTTCAGCAACGACGAGGCCGTCGGCTACCTCGCCGACCGGCTGGCCCGCCTCGGGATCGAGCAGGAGCTGTGGAAGATCGGGGCGCACGAGGGCGACACCGTCGTCATCGGCCCCGAGGAGAACGCCGTCGTCTTCGACTGGGAGCCGACCATGGCCGCCGGTGCCGAGATGCTCGGCCGTCGCGGTGAGGACCACCGCTTCGAGAGCCCGCGCCCGGCGGTCGACCGCCGCCGCGAGAAGCAGAAGGGCCGGGACGCGGCCGAGTCCGAGTTCCTCGCCTTCGAGGCGCTCTCCAGCGGCCGCCAGGCCGCCATCGAGGGCGAGGACGACGAGGACCACTGAGCCTCGGAGTCCTGAGGCCTGTCTCCAGGGCCCCTGTCGGACGGCCCCCGTCACCTGTCGAAGGTGGCGGGGGCCGTCCGCGTGCTCAGCGGTGACCGGGCGTCACTTGGCCCAGGAGGCCTGGAGCTTCAGCGGGTCGGCCAGGTCGGTGTAGCCGACCGCGGCCGGGGTGTTCCCGGGGATGGAGATGATGGTGCAGCCCTTGGCCTCGGCGCCCTTGGTCACGCCCTGGAACTTCGCCCCGGTGCACTTGGGCAGCGGGGTGGCGGCGGTCATGACGTTGAGCCCCTTCTTGCCGGCGGTGTCGAAGACGACGAACTTCGAGTCCGGGGCGGTGAAGGAGAGGCTGGCGTCCCCGACGTTCTTGATGGTGTAGCTCACGTACACCGGGGTGCGGCCTTCCAGGCCGACGATGCTGATCTTGGCGGCGGTGAAGTCCTGCACCGAGCCGACCTCGACGCCGGTGACGGTGATCTCCAGCTTGGTGGCGACCTTGGAGGTCTTGTCGGCGAAGTCCACGGTGGCGCTCTGGCCGACCTTCACGCTGCTGGCGGCCGCCGGGACGGCTCCGCCGCCGGCCCCGCCGCCCGCCGCACCGGCGGTGCCCGCGCCGCCGGCCGCCGCTCCGCCGGTCGCCGCACCCGACGGGGCCGCGGTCGAACCGCCGGCCGCGCCGCCGGTCGCGGTGCCCCCGGTGGCGGCACCTCCGGTGGCGGTGCCCGGAGCGCCGCTGGTCGGCGCCGGAGCGGCACCGGTCGAGCCGCCCGCCGGTGCGGCCGGGTCGGCGTTGTCCGGCCCGCAGGCCGCGAGCGACAGTGCGGTGGCCGCCGCGAGCGCGGCGAAGGTCAGCTTGGTGGTGTACGAACGCATGGTGCGCATTTCTCCTGGGCGCACGGCCGCGACCGTTGCCGGCCTTTGCCCAGTGCGGCGCCGCCCGTCGTGACAGGAAGGGTCGATGACGACATGGGTCCAGCGGGCAAGAAGCCGTCCCCCGATCTGGCTTGCGGTCAGGGACCATACCAGTCATCCGGATTGCCGGACGGGCTGTGGCGGGCCCGTGACCGGGCCGGGTCCAGCCGGTGAAACACCCGGCGGGTGACCTGCGCCGATCGCGTAGATTGCGGGGGTGACGGCCGGGCCCGGGCCCCGCCGTACCCGCACCACACCGGAAGGGCGTACAGCGAGATGAGCGAGGACTCTCTGCGGGACGAGGTGCTGACCGCGCGGCGGATCGTCGTCAAGGTCGGCTCCTCCTCCCTGACCACGGCGGCCGGCGGCCTGGACGCCGACCGCGTCGACGCCCTGGTGGACGCGCTCGCCAAGCTGCGCGGCCGCCCCGGGGCGCCGGAGGTCGTGCTCGTCTCCTCCGGCGCGATCGCCGCCGGCCTGGCCCCGCTCGGCCTGGACCGGCGGCCCAAGGACCTGGCCCGCCAGCAGGCCGCCGCCAGCGTCGGCCAGGGCCTGCTGGTCGCCCGCTACACCGCCTCCTTCGCCCGGTACGGGATCAGGGTCGGCCAGGTGCTGCTCACCGCCGAGGACGCCAGCCGGCGCGCCCACTACCGCAACGCCTACCGCACCCTGGACCAGCTGCTCGCGATGGGCGCGATGCCGATCGTCAACGAGAACGACACCGTCGCCACCGCCGAAATCAAGTTCGGCGACAACGACCGGCTCGCCGCCCTGGTCGCCCACCTGGTCCGCGCCGACCTGCTGGTGCTGCTCTCCGACGTGGACGGGCTGTACGACGGCGACCCGTCCCGCCCCGGCACCAGCCGGATCGCCGAGGTGCGCGGCCCGCAGGACCTCGACGGCATCGAGATCGGCAGCGCCGGCAAGGCCGGGGTCGGCACCGGCGGCATGGTCACCAAGGTCGAGGCGGCCCGGATCGCCACCGGCGCCGGCATCCCGGTGGTGCTCACCGCCGCCAGCCAGGCCGCCGACGCGCTGGCCGGCCGGCCCACCGGCACGCTCTTCCTGCGCACCGGAAGCCGGACCTCCGACCGGATGCTCTGGCTGGCCCACGCGAGCAGCCCGCGCGGGGCGCTGCACCTGGACGAGGGTGCCGTCCGGGCGGTCGTCTCCGGTGGCGCCTCGCTGCTGCCGGCCGGGGTCACCAAGGTCGACGGGGAGTTCGCCGCGGGTGATCCGGTGGACCTTCTTGCCGAAAACGGCCACATCGTGGCTCGCGGACTGGTCAACTTTGATGCGAGGGAGTTGCCCCGCCTGCTCGGCCGGTCCACCCGCGACCTGGCCCAGGAGTTCGGCGCCGCGTACGAGCGCGAGGTCGTCCACCGCGACGACCTGGTCGTTCTGCGCGGCTGACCGGCCCGGCGGGCCGGCACCGGCCGCCCGGCCGATCGGCGCAGCGCGCACGGCGGACCGCTCCGTACCGGGAGCGGCCCGGCCACGGGCGAGGAGGGGCGCAGCCGTACCGGTCGGCCGAGGGTCGACGGGGCCGGTGGGGACGACAGGACATCGCCGAACAGGAGGCCGCCGGTGGAACGCAGGCGCGAGGCAGCGCTGACCGCAGGGACGGCGGGCCGGCGGCTGACCAGCATCGACGGCGGGCGCGGGGACGGCCCCGCCGAGCCGGCCGGTCCGCCGCCGCAGAGGCCCGGCGGGGTGCGCAGGATGCGGCCCGAACGCGACCGGGCGGCCCAGCCGCCCACCGTGCCCGAGCAGGCGCGGCTGTGGCACGTGGTGCTGAGCGTGGCCGGGCAGGTCACCCCGCTGCCCTCGCTGCGCGCCTCACTGGAGCAGCTGGCGCACGACCACTCGTTCTTCCTGACCGCCCGCTACGCGGCCGACCACGCGGAGATCCGCTACTGGGAGCAGGCCCGGGACCTCCACGACGCGGCGGCCATCGCGCTGCGGCTGTGGGGCGAGCACAAGGTCACCGCGAACCTGCCGCCCTGGGAGATCGTCGGGCTGGAGGTGGTCGACCGGGCGACGTACCACAAACGGGTGGCGGAGGGCTTCGGCGACCCGCCGCCGCACCTGGGCGGCGTGCACCCGTACTGAGCCGCCCCGTACTGAGCCGGCTCGTACCGGGCCGCCCCGTACTGAGCCGCCCCGTACCGGGCCGCCCCGTACCGGGCCGCCCCGTACCGGGCCGCCCCGTACCGGGCCGCCCCGTACCGGGCACTCCCGTGCCGGGCCGTCCCCGGCGGCCGGGCGGCCCCCTCGGCCGGGGATCGTCGGGCCGGGACCGGCGGAGCGGCGTCTCACCGGGCGAAATACCGCCCGGGCGGGGCGGGTGCAGTCGCTACCCTTGGCGGCATGACCAGCGACCTCGCCACCGCCGACAGCCCCGTCCTCGCCGTAGCGCGCCGAGCCCGGGAGGCCGCCGCCGCGCTCGCCCCGCTGCCGCGCGGCGCGAAGGACGCCGCGTTGCTGGCGGTCGCGGACGCCCTGGTGGCCCGCGGCGCCGAGATCGTCGCGGCCAACGCCGAGGACGTGGAGCGGGCCCGGGCGGCCGGCACGGCCGAGTCGGTGATCGACCGGCTGACCCTGACCGAGGAGCGGATCGCCGCGATCGCCTCCGACGTGCGCGACGTGGCGGGCCTGCCCGACCCGGTCGGCGAGGTGGTGCGCGGCTACACCCTGCCCAACGGCCTGGACGTGCGGCAGGTCCGGGTGCCGCTCGGCGTGGTCGGCATCATCTACGAGGCCCGCCCGAACGTCACCGCGGACGCCGCCGCGCTCTGCCTCAAGTCCGGCAACGCGGTGCTGCTGCGCGGCTCCGCCTCCGCCTACCGCTCCAACACCGCGCTGGTCGCCGTGGTGCGCGACGCCGTCGCCGCGGCCGGGCTGCCCGCCGACGCGGTCCAGCTGGTGCCGGGGGAGAGCCGGGACTCGGTGCGGGAGCTGATGCGCGCCCGCGGCCACGTGGACGTGCTGATCCCGCGCGGCGGCGCCTCGCTGATCCGCACCGTGGTCGAGGGCTCCACCGTCCCGGTGATCGAGACCGGCACCGGCAACTGCCACGTCTACGTGGACGCCGAGACGGACCTGGCGATGGCCGTCGGCATCCTGCTGAACTCCAAGGCGCAGCGGGTCAGCGTCTGCAACGCGGCCGAGACGCTGCTGGTCCACCAGGACGTCGCGGACGCCTTCCTGCCGCTCGCGCTGGCGGCGCTCGCCGAGGCCGGGGTGACGGTGCACGGTGACGAGGCGGTGCTGAAGGCCGCCGAGGGCGGCCCGGCCACCGTGGTGCCGGCCACCGACGAGGACTGGGGCGCCGAGTACCTCTCGCTGGACCTGGCCGCCGCGGTGGTGCCCTCGCTGGACGCCGCCGTCGAGCACATCCGCCGCTGGTCCTCCGGCCACACCGAGGCGATCGTCACCACGTCGCAGGCCGCCGCCCGCCGGTTCACCCGGTTGGTCGACTCCACCACGGTGGCCGTCAACGCCTCGACCCGCTTCACCGACGGCGGTGAGTTCGGCTTCGGCGCGGAGATCGGCATCTCCACCCAGAAGCTGCACGCCCGCGGCCCGATGGGCCTGCCCGAGCTGACCAGCACCAAGTACATCGTCACTGGTGACGGCCACGTGCGGGGCGAGGCGGCGCAGACCGTGGGCGGGAACGCGCACGGCCGCTGAACGCCGGGTGAGGGGCGTCCGTCACACGTGTGACGGACCAACTGCCGGGAGCCACAGACAAATCGCCCGGCCGGTAATACGCTGAATCCGTGGCTGAGGATGTGGGGGGCTTCCCGTACCCCGACGGCGCCGACCACGGTGGTGCGGACGACGAGTTCGCCACCGTGGTCTTCGATGAGGCCTTCGTCCGGTCCGCCGCCGTGCACGAGCCGACCGCCAAGGAGCGGCAACTCGCCGCCGCCGAGGCCCGGTTCGAGCCGGACGCCGCGGGCCCGGGCTGGGGCTGTGACGTCCCTGCGGGGGACGGACTGCCGCTGGAACTGCGCCCGTACCCGAGCGGGCTCGACGCGGACCACCTCTACCCCGATCCCTGGTCGGGGCCGGACCGGGCGGCCGACCGCCGGGTCCGGCGGCGGTGGCGACGCGGCTACGACCCGGTGCGCTCCCGCGGGCGGTACGTGGCCCAGCAGCGGTGGCACCGGCCGGTGGCCTGGGTGCTCGCCGTGATCATGGGCGTGGGCCTGGTGGCGATCGCGGTCGCGGCGATCTACCAGGGCGTGGGCGGTTCCGCGGGAGCGCCCCGGCGCCCCGAGTCCGGCACCAGCAGCGCCGGGGTCGATCCGGGGCAGGCCCCGGCCGATCCCCCGCTGGTGGTCACGGCACCGGCGGGCTAGGGCGGGCCGGGGCGGGCCGATGCCATCGCCCCGGGCGCGGGCGCACGCCCGGGGGCGGTGGTCACTGAGCGTTCCCGGGAATGTGCGCCCGCACCCTCGTGGCGGCGCCGGTGTCGGCCTACCCTGGTGGTGTGGGTGACCCGCGAGAGCCTCCGGAGGGTACGCCCGAGGGCGGTTCCGGCAACGAGGACGAATTCCGGTCCGTCGTGTTCGACGAATCGTTCGTGCGGGCTGCCCGCATCCAGGAACTGTCCGCCCGGGAGCGGCTGGCCGGCTCCTTCGGCAAGGCCACCCGGCCGCGGGTGCGGCTCGGCCCGCTGGGCACCGTCCCGCGCCAGGCGCTCATCCTGCTGCTGCTCATCCTGCTCGCCTTCGGGACCGCGGTGTACTTCGGCGTGAGCTCGCCGAGGGGGACCGCGGTGCGGCCCGAGGGCAGTCAACTGACCGTCAGCCTGGTCGCGTTGAGCCCGGCGTCGGCCGTCCGCCCGGTCGCCGACCCGGCGGACCCGTTCACCGCGCTGCAGCCCGGGTACGGGGACGGCACGATCGGGCTGAACACCCCGACCGGGGCCGCCACCGAGCACTTCAGCCGGGTCGAGGTGACCAAGGCGCTCGACACCGTCCAGCGCTACCTGGTCGCCTCCTCGCTGGCCCCGGCCGCGCTGGTCCAGGGCGCCACCGCCGACGTGCGGGCCTTCGTCACGCCCGGTGAGCAGGCGGAGTTCGACGCGAGCGTGGCGCAGCCGGTGGACGACCGGCACCACGCGGTGACCGGCTGGATGGTCCGCTTCGACCCGGCGCAGGTCGCGCTGGCCTCGAACACCGTGAAGGTGGCCGGCGCGATGCGGATCGACGAGGCGGACGGCGGGACCCTGCAGATCACCACCGACCACACCTTCGTCTACGCGCTGAAGCCGGCCGGGGCCCCGGCCGGAGCGCCGGTCACCCTGGAGACCGTGCGGCGGCAGCTGACCTTCGAGTTCGACCGGGTCGACCTGGCCTCGGCGCAGCTGCGGCTGGTGGACTCGGTGGTGCAGGCCGGTCCGGAGCCCTGCGACACCTCGATGGCGGGCTTCCTGCAGCCGGTGCTGGCCACCGCGCAGGGCACGGCGGTCGCGCCGCCGTCGCCGGTCGACCCCGGCAACCACGCCCGGCCGGGCTGGCAGGTGTGCGCGGTGCTGGCGGGCGGCTGAGGCGTGCCCCGGCAGTGGAACGGCGAGGCGGCCGGTGCCCCGGACGGGACACCGGCCGCCGTCGCGGTCGGGGTGGGCCGGCGGTCGTCGCGGCCCCGGGGGTCAGCTGCCGTCGCGGTCCGCGGAACCCGAGCCCGCTGAACCCGAGCCCGAGGAGCCGTTGCCCGAGGAACCGTTGCCCGAGGAGCCGTTGCGGCCGGCGGCGCCGGTGAAGGTGTCGCGGAGCTTGCCGCCGACGGTCGCCGCGCCGCCGGCGACGTCCCGGAGCAGGCCCATCAGCGGGTCCTTGCTCTCCTTGACCGAGCTGGTGTAGTGGTCGGCGGCGGCCTTCCACTGCTCGGAGACCGAGGCGTCCGGGTCGTCCGCGCGGCGCGGGTAGGCACCGGCCACGATCGAGCGGTAGTCGTCGCTCTCCGCCCACTTCTTCAGCTGGGCGACCCGCACCACCGCGAAGGGGTGGGTCTGCGGCAGCAGCTGGAGCACCTTGAGCACGCCGTCGCGCAGATCGCCGGCCTTCTCGTACTCCTCGGCCTGCTCCAGGAAGGCGTCGACGTTCATCTCGGCCAGGTTGTGGCCGCCGGCCAGCTTCATCAGGGCCCGCATGGACGCCTGGAGGTCCTGTCCGGCGAGCAGGCCGGCCCGGTCGCTGGACAGCTCCGCCTTGCGGAACCACTCCTTGAGCGCGGTGATGACCGCGGTGATCGCCAGGTTGCCCAGCGGCACCCAGGCGATCCGGGTGGCGATGTTGGTGAGGATCATCAGCATCGTCCGGTAGACGGCGTGGCCGGACATCGCGTGGCCGACCTCGTGGCCGATGACGGAGCGCAGTTCCTCCTCGTCGAGCAGCTCGACCAGGCCGCTGGTGACCACGATGACCGGGGTGTCGATGCCGATGCAGTAGGCGTTGACCGTCGGGTCCTGGGAGACGTACAGGTCGGGGACCTGCTCCAGGTCGAGCACGTAGGCGGCGTCCCGCACCATGTCGTGCAGCTCCGGGAACTGGCGCTCGGAGGTCTTCACGGCGGTGGCCAGGAACATCAGCCGGATCGCCCGCTCGGAGACCAGACCGGCGAGCTTCTTCAGGATGTCGTCGAAGCCGGTGAGCTTGCGCAGCGCGACCAGGGCCGAGCGGTCCGCCGGGTGCTCCCAGGCCCGGGTGGAGATTCCGGGGAAGCGCTCGCGGCGGCGGCTCGGGGCCTTCACGGTCGTGTCGGTCATGGTCTGAGTACCTCCTGGTCGACGGCGGCCGCGGCCCGCTGGCCCGCCCCCCGTTGGTCTTCGCCTGCAACGACTGTCTGTGCAACGCGCGCGGTTGCGTACTCGTCCCCGGGGGCAGCGTACGCGCGGAGCGTCCCGGGGGCGGCGGGCGCGTCACCGGGGCCGGTGGGCGGCGTCGGTGTGAGGCCGGTTTAACCTGAGTCCTGGACGACCGAGACCGGACCCGGCCGCGGTACCGAGCAGTTCGAGGAGCCCCCGCAGATGTCCACCGACACGCTTGTCAGCCTGGCCGCGCCCATCTCCGACGAGACCGGCCCGGGCCTGTTCCTGCGGATCATCGTGGTCGCGTCCTTCGTGGGCATCGGCCTGCTGGTCTGGATCATGGCCCGCGCCTTCAAGAACAACTAGGGCCGCTCTCCCGGGCCTGTCGCCGGGCCCGTTCCCGGCCGGCTCGCGGCCCGTTCCCGGCCCTCGCCCCCGGCTCGTGCTCACGCCCGGTCAGCGGCGGTGGGCCGCCGAGCGGTTGCCGTGTAACCCCCCGTACGATGACGGGTGGGCCCTCACCGGCCCGGAACCACCCCCAGGTCCGTTCCCCGAGCCGAGAAGGTCCCGCCGACCATGAGCACTGCTGCCGCACTCCCCGTTCTGAACCTTCTCGCCGAGGGCGAGGGGGGCAACCACGACAGCCTGAACCCGGCCCTGACCGGTGGCGCCGCGCTGTTCATCCTGCTGGTCCTGCTCTTCATCACCACCCGCTTCAACCGGGACCGCTGAGCCGGCCGCGCGGACCGCTCGGGGAGCGTCCGGCCACCGGCCGGCCGCTCCCTCACGCATCTGCGGAGAACCCCCACCCGGCCGTTCCCGCACCGTAACGGGTGTCGCGTAAGGTGTGGCGGCATGGGAGAGCAGGCCGGGAATCCCGGCGGACCGGAACCGGTGAAGAAGCGCCTCGGCGTGATGGGCGGCACCTTCGACCCGATCCACCACGGCCACCTCGTCGCCGCCAGTGAGGTCGCGAGCGCGTTCCACCTGGACGAAGTGATCTTCGTGCCGACCGGGCAGCCGTGGCAGAAGAGCGACCGCCACGTCACCCCGGCCGAGGACCGCTACCTGATGACGGTCATCGCCACCGCCGAGAACCCGCAGTTCTCGGTCAGCCGGATCGACATCGACCGCGAGGGCCCGACGTACACCGTCGACACCCTGCGCGACCTGCACGCCCTGCACCCGGACGCCGACCTCTTCTTCATCACCGGCGCCGACGCGCTCGCCCAGATCCTCTCCTGGCGCGACTCCGACGAGCTCTTCTCGCTGGCCCACTTCATCGGATGCACCCGCCCGGGGCACACTCTGTCGGACGCCGGGCTTCCGGTGGGCGGGGTCTCCCTGGTGGAGGTCCCGGCGCTGGCCATCTCCTCCACGGACTGCCGCAACCGGGTCGCCAAGGGTGAGCCCGTCTGGTACCTCGTCCCGGACGGCGTGGTCCGCTACATCGACAAGCGGGCGCTGTACGCGCCGCGCGGGGACTGATCCAGGAGCGGTGCATGACTGATCGCAGCGACGGCCGGCGGCCGGAGGACTGGTCCACCGGGCAGTACCAGCAGCCGTACCAGGGCTACCAGAACCCGCAGCAGCAGCAACCACAGCAGCCGCAGCCGCAGTCGTACGAGCAGCAGCAGTACGACCAGCAGTACGACCAGTACGGGCAGCCGGTGTACGGGCAGGACCCGTACGGCTACCAGCAGCAGGGCTACCAGGGGTACGACGGGTACCAGCAGGGCGGACAGGGCGGGCAGTTCCCGCAACCACAGCAGCAGCCGCAGCAGCCGCAGTCGTACGAGCAGCAGCAGTACGACCAGCAGTACGACCAGTACGGGCAGCCGGTGTACGGGCAGGACCCGTACGGCTACCAGCAGC
>NZ_JBHXTL010000002.1:92884-109959 GCF_042677365.1 Kitasatospora sp. NPDC127116 | reverse complement strand
AGGGCTACCAGGGCTACCAGCAGCAGCCGTACCAGGCCGCCGCCCCGGTCGCCGCCGAGCCGCAGGCGCCGTCGCCGGTGCCGCCGTCGCGGGCCGAGGCCGCCACGCAGTCCGCCGCCGCAGCGGCCGCAGCGGCACCCGCCGCCGCGCCGCCGCGTCCGCGGGTGCCCCGGCCCGCCGAGGAGGCGGTGCCGGCCAAGGCCGGGCCGCCGTCCGAGCAGGTCGCCGGGGCGCGGTCCGGGAAGGCCGGCAAGGCCGGAAAGGCCGGGAGCAAGGCGCCCAAGGACAGCTACACCACGGGCGAGTTCACCTTCGTCGACGAGGAGGCGGAGGAGACCGAGGACGTCATCGACTGGCTGAAGTTCGCCGAGTCCCGCAGCGAGGTGCGCGCCGAGCGCCGCCGCAAGCTGCGCAACCGGCTGATCGGCCTCGGCGTGGTGGTGGCGCTCGCGGCCGGCGGCGTCGGCGGCTACCTCTTCCTGACCGGCGACAAGCCGACCGCGGCCACCGCCGCCGGCGGCCGCCAGGTCAACGTCGTCCACCTGCGCGACCTCCAGGGCAAGGTGTCCAGCGCGCTGCTGGTCAACGACGCCTCCGGGAAGAAGGGCACGGTGCTGCTGCTGCCCGACAACCTGCGGCTGCCCGGCCCGGGGGACCCGCCGGTCAGCACGGTCGGCCAGTCCATGGACGGCATCGGCGCCTCGGCGACCCGCGAGGGCCTGTCCACCGTGCTGGGCGCCCCGGTGGCCGGCACCTGGCGGCTGGACACCCCGTACCTGGAACTGCTGGTCTCCCAGCTCGGCGGCGTCCGGGTGGACACCAACGCCGAGACCCACGAGGGCGGCAAGCCGGACGGCAAGCTGCTGTCCGCGGCCGGGAAGAACACCATGCTCAGCGGGAAGGCCGCGGTCGCGTACGCGACCTGGCAGGCGCCCGGCGAGAACCGGGACGCCCAGCTGGCCCGGTTCGGGCAGGTCCTGGACGCGGTGGTGCGCACCATGCCGACCGAGTTCAAGGACGCCAAGGACGACGTGCACCGGATGAACGCGGTGCTCGACCCCTCGCTGCCCGAGGACGCCCTCGCCGGCGTGCTCGTCCAGCTCGCCCAGCAGGCGAAGGACGGCCACTTCGGCACCACCGCGCTGACCGTCAAGCCGGACGGCAGCCTGGACGAGGCGACCGCGGGCAAGCAGGTCAAGGACGTGCTGGGCGGCACCGTGAAGTCCGCGGCCGTCGGCGACGCCCCGGTCCGGGTCGCGCTCCAGGACGCCACCGGCAACGACGCGGCGGCGGCCGCCGCGCAGGTCCAGATCGTCAACTCCGGCCTGACCTTCATCCCGGGCGGCGCCAAGGCGGCCCCGCAGCCGGCCAGTGAGATCCGCTACACCGACGACGCCCGGCAGGGCGCGGCGAAGTCGCTGGCGACCAGCCTCGGGCTGCCGGACACGGCGGTGAAGAAGGTGACCGGCGACGCCCAGAACGCGGACCTGCTGGTCCTGCTCGGCAAGGACTACCAGCCGCCGAAGAACCAGTAGGGCGGCGGCCCGGGCTCCTGCGGTCCGGGTGTCGCGGTGCGGTGGCCCGGGCGGGCCCGGAAAACGGTTCCGGGCCCGCCCGGGCGGCGTGAGATCCTGGAAGGCGACCCCGGCCGTGCGCCGGGGCACCCCAAGCCGCCGAGCCGGAAGAACACCGTGACCGTCACCGACCACAGCCAGCAGCTCATCACCGTCGCCGCGCAGGCGGCGGCCGACAAGCTCGCGCACAACATCATCGCCTTCGACGTCAGCGAGGTGCTGTCGATCACCGACGCCTTCCTGATCGCCTCCGCGAACAACGACCGCCAGGTCCGCTCCATCGCCGAGGAGATCGAGGACCAGCTGCGCGAGCAGCTGGACATCAAGCCGGTGCGCCGCGAGGGCGAGCGCGAGGGCCGCTGGATCCTGCTCGACTACCTGGACATCGTCGTGCACGTCCAGCACTCCGAGGAGCGCTCCTTCTACTCGCTGGACCGCCTCTGGAAGGACTGCCCCGAGCTGCCGCTGCCCGAGGACGCCGTGGCCTCGCGCAACCGCCCGGACGCCCACAACGACGAGGCCGGCAACGCCGTCGCGCCCGCCGACGACTTCGGCAAGCCCGAGGATCTGCACTGAGCCGCGGCGCGCGCGGCCCGCGCATCGTCTTCTGGCGGCACGGCCAGACCTCCTGGAACCTCGAATCGCGTTTCCAGGGCACCACGGACATCGAGCTGACCGGCCAGGGCGTCCTGCAGGCCCAGCGGGCGGCCCGGCTGCTCTCCGGGCTCCGTCCCGACCTGCTGATCTCCTCGGACCTCCAGCGGGCCCGGCGCACCGCCGCGGAGCTGGCCGAGGTCACCGGGCTGGACGTGCAGCACCACGAGGGCCTGCGGGAGACCTTCGCGGGCTCCTGGCAGGGCCTGACCAACGCCGAGATCCGCGAGCGCTTCCCGGAGGAGTACGAGGCCTGGGCGGCCGGCGAGCCGGTGCGCCGCGGGGGCGGCGGCGAGCTGGCCACCGAGGTCGCCGACCGCTCGGTGCCGGTGGTCCTGGAGGCCGTCGGCAAGCTCCCGGAGAACGGCACGCTGGTCGTGGTCAGCCACGGCGGGACGATCCGCACCATGCTCGGGCGGCTGCTCGAACTGGAGCCCTCCCGGTGGGAGCGCTTCGGCGGGCTGTCCAACTGCTGCTGGTCGGTGCTCGGCCTGGGCACGCGCGGCTGGCGCCTGCTGGAGCACAACGCGGGCACGCTCCCGCAGCCGGTCATCGGCGACGACACCTGAGCGGTACCGGTGCGGGCGGCACCGGGGGCCGGGGGCCTCTCGGGGCCCTCGGCCGGGGTCCGGAGGGAGCGGATTTCGCAGTTCCGGCCCTGACCAGCTAGAGTCTTCCTCGTTCGCAGGGAAGGAACGCGGCCCGGAAGGGAAGCGGGAGATCCGGTGAGTGCGGGGCTATAGCTCAGTTGGTAGAGCGCTTGCATGGCATGCAAGAGGTCTGGGGTTCAATTCCCCATAGCTCCACTCCGCATCGGCGGTCGTGGTCAGCCAGGGTCGCCCGTGTCGCGGGGCTATAGCTCAGTTGGTAGAGCGCTTGCATGGCATGCAAGAGGTCTGGGGTTCAATTCCCCATAGCTCCACAGCAGTTCGGAAGGCCGTCACCCAAGGGGTGGCGGCCTTCCGGCGTTCCGGGCCCGGCCGGCCTCAGGCTTCGCAGGTGTGGCTCCAGCCGCCCGGCGGCAGCGAGTCGAGCCGCTCCACCCGCTCCCGGTCCTCCGGGCCGGCCGGCAGGTACACCACGATGTAGCACTCGGGCACGCCCGGCATCGTCAGATAGGTGGCGTTCAGCCGCAGCACCCCGACCGCCGGGTGGCGGAACACCCGCAGCCAGGGCTCCGGCGGCGCGACCTCCTGGCGGTCCCACAGCTCCCGGAACAGCTCGCTGCGCGCCGACATCCGCTGCACGTGCGCCTCCCAGGCCGGCTCGCCCACGTGCTTGCCGTACGCCGAGCGCAGCACCGCCACCATCCGCGGCAGGGTCTCCTCCCGGTTCTCGCACGGGTTGCAGCACGGCGGGGCGGTCAGCATGCACCAGAGGCTGTTGAACACCACCCCGCACGACGGGCGCATCCGGTCGGTGCCGAACATCGCGCGGTACGGGCCGTTGAAGCCCAGCACGTCGAACCGGGTGTTGGAGACCGCCGCCGGCAGCGGGGCCAGCGAGTCCAGGATCACCTGGATCGACGGCGACAGTTCCGGCACCGACGGCAGCGCCCGCGCCGAGGCGGACACCCCGGCCAGCCGGAACAGGTGCTCGTGCTCGGTGCCGTCCAGCCGCAGCGCCCGGGCCACCGCCAGCAGCACCTGCTCGCTCGCGTTGATCGGCCTGCCCTGTTCGAGCCACGTGTACCAGGTGACCCCGACCCCGGCGAGCTGCGCGACCTCCTCGCGCCGCAGCCCCGGAGTGCGGCGGCGCAGCCCCGGCGGCAGCCCCACGTCCTCGGGGGTGACCCGCGCCCGGCAGGCCTTCAGGAAGCGGGCCAGTTCGGTACGGCGGCGGTCGCGCCCGCCGGCCGCGGCGGGCAGTTCCTCCAGGACGGTCATGGCCCCATGGTGCCGCAGCCCGGGCCGCCGATACAGGTGCTGCCGGTACCAGGATCGGCAGGCTCTAACCACCAGTACCGGTACGGGGCCAGGCTGGCTGCCATGATGGACCTTCAGACCCGGCCCCGCGCGGCCGCAGGCACCACCGGCGCCCCGGCGGTACGGCCAGGGCTGCTCCTCGCACTCGTCCTGTGCGGGCAGTTCATGTCCGTGCTCGACGTCTCCATCGTCAACGTCGCGGTCCCCACCATCAGAACCGACCTGGGCGCCTCCGGAGCCGCCCTCCAGTTGGTCATCGCCGGCTACACCATCGCCTACGCCGTCCTGCTCATCACCGGCGCCCGGCTCGGTGCCCGGTACGGCTACAGCCGGCTCTTCCAGCTCGGCCTGGCCGCCTTCACCGCCGCCTCGCTGGCCTGCGGCCTCGCCCCGGCCACCGGCTGGCTGATCGCCTTCCGGCTGCTCCAGGGGGCCGGCTCGGCCCTGATGGTGCCCCAGGTGATGAGCCTGGTGCAGCGCACCTTCACCGGCGCCGCCCGGGTCCGGGCGCTCGGCCTCTACGCGGCGGTGCTGGCCGGCGGCATGGCGCTCGGCCAGGTGCTCGGCGGCGTCCTGGTCAGCGCCGACCTGTTCGGCAGCGGCTGGCGGCCGGTGTTCCTGGTCAACGTGCCGATCGGCGTGGTGCTGCTCGCGGCCGGCGCCCGGCTGCTGCCCCGGCTGCCCGGCGACGCCACCCGGGGCTTCGACCTCCCCGGCCTGGTGGTGCTCGGCGCGGCCCTCGGCCTGCTGGTGGTCCCGCTCGTCCTCGGCCACGAGCTGGGCTGGCCCGTCTGGGGCTGGGCGATGATCGCGGCCGGTGTGCTGCTGTTCGGCCTGTTCGTGGCCGTCGAGCGCCGGATCGCCCGGCGCGGCGGACAGCCGCTGATCTCCGGGCGGGTGCTGGGCGCGCCCGGGCTGCGCCCCGCGGCCGCCGGACTGTTCGCGATCATGGCGGCCTTCGCGGGCTTCATGTTCGCCTTCGCCCTGCACCAGCAGGCCGGGCTCGGCCACACCGCGCTGAAGGCCGGGCTCTGCTCGGCGCCCGTCGCCGTCGGCTTCGGCGTGTCCAGCATGCACTGGCACCGGCTGCCCGGCCGGCTGCACCGGATCCTGCCGGCGCTCGCCGGGGTGCTGCTCGGCGGCGGCTACCTGCTGCTCGGCCTGCTGCTCGGCGGCGGGGCGGAGATCGGCGCCGGGCCGCTGGTGGAGATGGCCGCGCTCGGCCTGGCCGCCGGCTGCGCGTACGCGCCGCTGGTCGCCCGGGCGCTCGCGGGGGTGGCGCCCGAGGACGCGGCCGACGCCAGCGGGGTGATGGTGACGGTCATCCAGCTCGGCCAGGTGATCGGCGTCGCGGTGCTGGGCTCGGTGTTCCTCGGCCAGGTCGACCTGCCGGCGCCGGCCGCCGAGTCGGGGGCGGCGTTGCGGACCACGCTGCTGGTCGACGCCGCGGCGGTGCTGGTGGCCGCGGGCTTCGCGGTGCGCGGCCGGCGGGCGGCGCGGTAGCGGGGGTGGGGTCGCCGGTAGGGCGGCGGTGGGGCGATGGGGTGCGGTCGGGGGTGCCGCAGCCGGGTGCGGGCGGAGGGCAGGGGTCGGGTGCGGGCGGCGGGCGGCACGTCAGCTGGGCGCGTGCGCGGTTGTCGTGCGCCCCGGGCGGGAGGCGCACGCCCGGGGCGCGGAAGGGGGACTCCCCGGGCTCCGCGGACGGGGCTCCCGGGGCGCGTGGTGCGGACCTCGGGAAACGGATTTCAGGAGCACGCCCAGGACCGTGTAAAGTAGTCGATGTCGCCGAGGGAAACGGCCGGAAACAACCGGGAACCACGGTGACATCGCAGGTCAAGGGGCTATAGCTCAGTTGGTAGAGCGCTTGCATGGCATGCAAGAGGTCTGGGGTTCAATTCCCCATAGCTCCACAGCAGTCGAGAGCCGCCTCCCGGAAACGGGAGGCGGCTCTTCGCCGTTCTGCCCGCGCCACCGGTCGCGGCGGCCGGAATCCCGCTACCGTCGTGCCATGGCCGATCTGGAGCGAAGGCGGAACGAGGAACTGGCCCGGATACTCCACCAGCTCGGATGGAGTCCGGAACGGCTCGCCCGCGAGGTGAGCCTCGCCCTGCCACCGGGCCTCGCCATCAGCTCCACCGCCCCGTACAAGTGGCGCGACCGCGGCATGGTGCCGCGCAGCCCGCACGACCAGGCGGTCTGCGAGGTGCTCAGCCGGACCCTCGGCATCGCCGTCACCTACGAGCAGCTCTGGGGCCGGATGGGCGGCCACCGCGGCGCCAAGATCCTCTCGCCCCGGCTGCTCACCGACCCGTGGACCGCCGACACCGCCCAGACCGCGCTGCGCGAGGCCGCCACCGACGCCGGGCCGGTCCGCCTCACCGACCTGTTCCGCAGCGCCGACCTCGACCAGGCCGCCGCCCGCCTCGACTCCCCGCCACCGCCCGTCGGCGGCGGCGAGGGCGCGCTGCGCGTCGAACCCGGGCTGGTCGGCGAGCTCGGCCTCTCCTACCGCAGCAAGCAGAAGCTCGAACGGGCCTGCGGCGGCGGCCTCGTCCTCGGCCCCGTCCGGGCCGAACTCGCCATGCTGGCCAAGCTGCTGGAACTCGGCGCGTACGACGAACGGCTCGGCCGCGAGCTGTACGGCACGGCCAGCAGACTCGCCCGGCTGGCCGGCTGGGCCGCGTACGACCTCGGCCACGACGCGGCCGCCCAGCGCGCCTTCGTCGCCGCGCTGCGCGCCGCCCACGTCGGCGGCGACCCCCGGCTCGGGGTCGCGGTGCTCGGCGCGCTGGTCGTCCTCGCCACCCAGGGCCCCGGCGGGCGCGGACTGGACGCCGTCTCCGCGCTCGCGACCGCCCTGGACACCCACGGAGCCGCGCTCGGCCCCACCGCCCGGGCCCGCCAGTACGGCCGGCTCGCCCGCGCGTACGGCCGCCGGGGCGAGGCCGAGCTGGCCGAGGCCGCCGCCGCCCGGGCCTTCGCCGAACTGGACGGCCTGCCAGGCGCCGAGGAGACCCGGGCCGGCGTCGCCGGGATGGTGGGGGAGGGACGGCTGGCGCTCGGCGGGTACCGGATGGCGAAGGTGCTGCTCGCCGAGGCCGTGGCCGGGCTCGGGCCGGGACGGGCCCGCTCCAAGGCGCTGCTCATGGTGCGCCTCGCCGAGGCCCACCGCAGGCTCGGCGACCAGCGGGAGGCGGCCCGCACCGCCGCGCTGGCGCGCTCGCTCGCGGCGGGGATGCAGTCCGAGCGGCTGGCGAAGGCGCTGCGGGAGTTCGACGCGGCGGGGCGGGCGGCGGCGCGGTAGGGCTCTCCGGATCTCCGGCCCGGTCCGGCGCGGTCCGGCGCGGTGCAGTCCGGTCCGGTTCAGTTCGGTGCGGTCCGGGCCTGGACCCGCTCTCCGGCCCCGTCCCGTACGGCCCCGCGCGCCGGTCCCGTACGGCCCCGCGCGCCGTCCCGTCCCGTGCGGCCCCGCATGCCTGCGTGCGGGGCCGCACGCAGGCATGTGCACCCCGCAGCCCGCCGACCCGCTTGCGGTACCCTGAGCCCATGCGAACCGTGCGCCTGCTCCTTAGCCGGCCGCGCTGACCAGGACCGGCTGAGCCCTCGGGCGGTGCCGGAGTCGGCGTGGCGTCCCCTCCTGCGAGGGGATTTTTTGTTTTCCGCCCCCGACCCCGTCCCGGGCCGGGTACACGGGCCGGCCGCCTGTGCGGTTCGCCAACCGACATCGATGGAGCTTGAAGGACCATGAGCGAGACGACCCCTGCGTCCGGCGCGGCCGAGACCGTGACCGAGCCGTTCCGGTACAGCGCCGCGCTGGCGGCCGAGATCGAGTCCCGCTGGCAGGACATCTGGGAGAAGGAGGGCACCTTCCACGCCCCCAACCCCACCGGTGCGCTGGCCGACCCGGCGGCCGGCGACGTCACCGCGAAGCCGCACAGCTTCATCATGGACATGTTCCCGTACCCCTCGGGCGCGGGCCTGCACGTCGGGCACCCGCTGGGCTACATCGCCACCGACGTCTTCGCCCGCTACCAGCGGATGACCGGCCACAACGTGCTGCACACGCTGGGCTACGACGCCTTCGGCCTGCCCGCCGAGCAGTACGCCGTGCAGACCGGCACCCACCCGCGGGTCTCCACCGAGGCCAACATCGCCAACATGCGCCAGCAGCTGCGCCGGCTGGGCCTGGGCCACGACCCGCGCCGCTCGATCTCCACGATCGACCCGGAGTACTACCGCTGGACCCAGTGGATCTTCCTGCAGATCTTCAACTCCTGGTACGACGCGGACGCCCGCAAGGCCCGTCCGATCGCCGAGCTGGTCGCCCGGTTCGAGTCCGGCGCGCGCGAGCTGCCGGGCGGGCGCGCCTGGGCCGAGCTGTCCGTCGCCGAGCGCGACGAGGTGCTGGGCGAGTACCGCCTGGCCTACGCCAAGGAGGTGCCGGTCAACTGGTGCCCGGGCCTGGGCACCGTGCTGGCCAACGAGGAGGTCACCGCGGACGGCCGCTCCGAGCGCGGCAACTTCCCGGTGTTCAAGTCCAACCTGCGCCAGTGGATGATGCGCATCACCGCGTACTCGGACCGGCTGATCGAGGACCTGGACCTGCTGGACTGGCCCGAGGCCATCAAGCTGCAGCAGCGCAACTGGATCGGGCGCTCCGAGGGCGCCCGGGTCGACTTCGCCGTCGACGGCGGGAAGATCACCGTCTTCACCACCCGGCCCGACACCCTGTTCGGCGCCACCTACATGGTGCTGGCCCCCGAGCACGGCCTGGTCGACTCGATCGTCCCCGCCGCCTGGCCCGAGGGCGTGCCCGCCGAGTGGACCGGCGGCGCCGCCACCCCCACCGAGGCCGTCGCCGCCTACCGTGCCGCGGCCGCCGCCAAGTCGGACGTCGAGCGCCAGGTCGAGGCCAAGGTCAAGACCGGCGTCTTCACCGGCGCCTACGCCGTCAACCCGGTCAGCGGCGAGTCCGTACCGGTGTTCATCGCCGACTACGTGCTGATGGGCTACGGCACCGGCGCCATCATGGCCGTCCCCGCCCACGACCACCGCGACTTCGCCTTCGCCCGCGCCTTCGCGCTGCCGATGCGCTGCGTCGTCGAGCCGACCGACGGGCGCGGCTCCGACCCCGCCGAGTGGGACGACGCGTTCGACACCTACGACTCCGTCATCGTCAACTCCGCCCGCTCCGAAGGCGACCTGTCGCTGAACGGGCTGAGCGTCGTCGACGCCAAGGCCGCCGCCACCGCCTGGCTGGCCGAGCGCGGCATCGGCGAGGGCACCGTCAACTACCGCCTGCGCGACTGGCTGTTCAGCCGCCAGCGGTACTGGGGCGAGCCCTTCCCGATCGTCTACGACGAGGACGGCGTCATGCACGCGCTGCCCGAGTCGATGCTGCCGGTCGAGGTCCCCGAGGTCGACGACTACTCGCCGCGCACCTACGACGCGTACGACGCCGCCTCCTCGCCGGAGACCCCGCTGTCGCGCAACGAGGCCTGGGTCAACGTCGAACTGGACCTGGGCGACGGCGTCCGGAAGTACCGCCGCGAGACCAACACCATGCCCAACTGGGCCGGTTCCTGCTGGTACGAGCTGCGCTACGTCGACCCGTCGAACTCCTCGGCGGTCGTCGACCCGGCCAACGAGAAGTACTGGCTGGGCCCGACGGAGACCAAGCCGGCCGGTGGCGCCGACCTGTACGTCGGCGGCGCCGAGCACGCCGTGCTGCACCTGCTGTACGCGCGCTTCTGGCACAAGGTGCTGCACGACCTGGGCCACGTCTCGTCCGTCGAGCCGTTCCACAAGCTGTTCAACCAGGGCATGATCACCGCCGACGTCTACCGCGACGAGCGCGGCTTCCCGGTGCCCGCCGCCGAGGTCGAGGAGCGCGACGGCCAGTACTTCTGGCAGGGCGAGCCGGTCAAGCGCGAGGCCGGGAAGATGGGCAAGTCCCTGAAGAACGCCGTCGCGCCGGACGACATCGCCGACGAGTACGGGGCCGACACCCTGCGCCTGTACGAGATGTCGATGGGCCCGCTGGACGTCTCCCGCCCGTGGGACACCCGCGCCGTCGTCGGCTCGTACCGCTTCCTGCAGCGCCTGTGGCGCAACGTCGTCTCCGAGACCACCGGCGAGCTGGTCGTCACCGACGACGCGCCCGACGAGGCGACGCTGCGCGCCCTGCACAAGGCGATCGACGGCATCCGCGGCGACATGGCCGGGCTGCGCTTCAACACGGCCGTCGCCAAGGCCATCGAGCTGAACAACTACCTGGTCAAGCGCGGCTCCACGCCGCGGGCGGTGGCCGAGCAGCTGGTGCTGATGGTCGCCCCGCTGGCCCCGCACATCGCCGAGGAGCTGTGGCGCCGACTGGGCCACGGCGACTCGCTGGCGCACACCGACTACCCGGTCGCCGACCCGGCGTACGTGGTGGACGAGACGGTGACCTGCGTGGTCCAGATCAAGGGCAAGGTCAAGGCGCGGCTGGAGGTCGCGCCGGGCATCTCGGACGCCGAGCTGGAGGCGCTGGCGCTGGCGGAGCCGGCGGTCGTCGCGGCGATCGGCGGGGCCGAGGTGCGGAAGGTGATCGCGCGGGCGCCGAAGCTGGTGAACATCGTCACCGGCTGAGTGCGGCTGAGCTTGGTCGAGCGCGGCTGTGCCGGATCGAGTGCGGCTGTGCGTGGCTGCCGGGGCAGCGAGCGCGGAGCGGTCGGGCGGGCGTCCTTCGGGGCGCCCGCCCGGCGTTTTGCGGGAGGTGGGGGCCGGAGGGGCTTCCCGTCCGGCGTTGCGCGGAGGAGCCGGCGGTTTCCGCCCGGCGTTGCGCGGAGGGGCCGGCGGTTTCCGCCCGGTGTTTCGCGGAGGGGCCGGAGGGTGCTCGCGGGGGCTTTCCGGGGCGGTCGGGGACCCTCGGGGAGATCCCGGATCTGACCCTGATCTCCGTCCGCGGGGGCCGCTCGGGCTGCCCCCGGACGGCTTCCGGCGGCTACCGTGGAACCCTCGGCAATTGCGGCCCGCGTTGGGCCCGGTGGGGGCCGGAACGACGGCGGAAGGTGGCGCGCGATGGACGTGTTCGGCGTGATGATCGGCCTGGTCCTGCTCTTCGGGGTCGCGGTGATGGTGCTGGCCGTGGTCGGCACGGTCAAGGCCGCCAAGGCCGTCGGCGCGAAGATCGAGAAGCACGAGGCCAACGCCCGCCGGGCCGTGGAGACCGCCACCCTCAAGGCGAAGACGTACACCAAGGTCGGCCCGTCCGCACAGATCGCCTCCGTCCGGCTCCGCCTGCGGACCTCGCTCGACGGCACCCGGCAGGTGCTGGAGAGCGGCCTCACGCAGGACGGCCAGCTCGGCGAGTCGCTCGCCCTGCTGAAGCGGCTCGACGAGCACGCCGCCGAGCTCGACGGCGAGCTGCGGATGCTGGAGCGCGAGCCGGAGACCGCGCGGATCGCCGCCAAGCTGCCCGAGCTGCGCGAGCGGGCCGAGCGGATCACGCACTCGGCGGAGACCATGCGCTGGGCGGCGCAGGACCGGATGCAGCGGTTCGCGGACGACGAGCTGAGCCGGCTGAGCCAGGAGTGCGAGAGCGAGGCGGGGGCGCTGCGGCACTGGGACACCGCGGGGGGTGCTTCCTCCGGCAAGGGTTCGGGTGCTCCGGGTGCCTCGGGCTCTGCCGGTTCCGCGGGTTCCGCGGGTTCCGCGGGTTCCGCGGGTTCCGCCGGTTCCGGCGGCGCGGCCGGGAGTGCGGCTCGGGCCCGGCTGACCGACGGGAAGGGGCGTGCGAGTGCCGAGGAGCTGCTCGGGCTCGCCGATCCGCTGGCCAAGCTGGCGCAGCGGCTGCGCAAGCCCTCGGCCGGGCCTTCGACGGGGCCCTCGGCAGGCTGAGCCGGCGGGGCGGTGCGAGGCCTTCGGCCGGTGCCCGGACCATGCGCTGTCCTCCCGGACCGGCGGGGAGTAACCTCCCGCTCATGCCCTCCGACCTCGCGCTTGTCACCGATTCCACGGCCTATCTGCCGCAGGAGACCCTCGACCGGCACGGGATCACGGTGGTCCCGCTGAGCGTCGCGGTCGGTGACTCCGTCCTGAGCGAGGGCGTCGAGATCTCCCCGAAGGACGTCGCCGAGGCGCTGCGCGGCAAGCAGCGGGTGACCACCTCCCGGCCGAACCCGGAGACCTTCGCCGCCACCTACCGGGCGGCCGCCGAGGCCGGGGCGAAGGGGATCGTCTCGGTGCACATCTCCGGCGAACTGTCCGGCACCGTCGAGGCCGCCCGGCTGGCCGCCGCCGAGGCGCCCGTACCGGTGCGGGTGGTGGACAGCCGGCTGGTCGGGATGGCGCTCGGGTACGGGGTGCTGTCGGCGGCCGAGGCCATCGAGGCCGGGCAGGGCCTGGCGGAGGCGGCCGAGGCGGCCGAGCGGCGGGCGGCCCGGACCAGCGGGTTCTTCTACGTCGACACCCTGGAGCACCTGCGGCGCGGCGGCCGGATCGGGGCGGCGCGCGCGCTGCTCGGCTCGGCCCTGGCGGTCAAGCCGCTGCTGCACCTGGACGGCGGGCGGATCGAGCCGCTGGAGAAGGTGCGGACGGCGTCGCGGGCGATCGCGCGGCTGGAGGAGATCGCGGTCGAGCGGTCGGGGGAGCAGGAGGTCGACATCACCGTGCACCACCTGGCGGCCGAGGACCGGGCCGAACCGCTCGCGGAGCGGCTGCGGGCCCGGGTGCCGGGGCTGCGGGAGCTGTACGTGGGCGAGGTGGGGGCGGTGATCGGCGCGCACGTCGGGCCGGGGCTGCTGGCGGTGGTGGTCGCGCCGCGCTGAGTGGTGCGGGTGGTTGCCGGTGTGGGGCGGTCCGGCTGGTCGCCTGGTCGCCCGGTCGGCTGGCTGCTTGGTCGGCTGGTCAATTTCGGACAGCCCTGCTCACTCCTGTGAGTGACACTTTTTATCCACAACCCCCGGGTTGTCCACAGGGTTTGATTGATTTCCGCGCGCTCGCCGGAGGACTCCTACCGTCCTCGGCATGACGACCATGGGCCTGGGCGCGGCGAAGCGCCATGCGATCAACGAGACGGTACGGCTGCGGATGGCCGCGCTGCTGCCGGCGGGTGGCGAGCCGACGGGTGACGAGCCGGAAGGCGGCGTCGGCGGGGGCTCCCCGGGGTCGGCCGCATCACCGACAAGGGGCCGGGCGGCGGCGGCCGGCGGCCCGTCGTTGCCGTCGCAGGCAGCGGTGCCGGCGGCGGTGCCGGCACCGCCGGACGCGGGTGCCGCGCCGGATCCGGGTGACACGGTGGATCCGGGTGACGCCGTGGATCCACCGGAGGCCGGGGCACGTCCGCGAGTCCCCTCAACCGCCTCGTTCCCCCCGCTCGGTTCGGCGTTGGCGCTCGACCGGCGCGCGGTGGCCGGGCTGGCCATCCTGCTGCTGTTCGCGGTCGGCTACGCCGTACAGCACTTCTGGCTGGCCCGGCCGGAGACGGTCGCGGTGCCCGCGTCGGCGGCCGTCGCGGCACCGGCGGGGGCCGAGCCGCCCGCTCCCGCCGACGCCTCCGCCGTCGACCCCAGGGCCGGGCCTGCCGCCGGTACCGGGGCGGAGGTCGTGGTGGACATCGGCGGGCGGGTCCACCTCCCCGGCCTGCACACCCTGCCCGGCGGCTCCCGGGTGGCCGACGCCCTGCGGGCGGCAGGCGGACCGCTGCCGGAGACGGACACCAGGAGCCTCAACCTGGCCCGCATCCTGACGGACGGTGAGCAGATCCTGGTCGGCGAACCGGCGCCCGCCCCCGCCCCGGCCGTCGTCGGCAGCGGGAGCGGGCCTCCGGGCCCCGCCGCACCCCGACCACCCGTCAGCCTCAACCGCGCCACGCTCGAACAGCTCGACACCCTTCCCGGCGTCGGCCCCACCCTCGCCCAGCGCATCCTCGCCTACCGCACCTCGCACGGCTCCTTCCGCTCCCTCGACCAACTCCGGCAGGTCAGCGGCATCGGCGCCCGCACGTACGCGGAACTCCGCCCGCTCCTCACCCTCTGACGCCGCCACCGCCGCCGTCCCCGCCCGCTTCCCCGGCCACCGAAGGGAGGTACCGCCATGTCCGTCGCCACCGCGCCGGCCGGTCCGGCCGCTGCGCCCCGCTCCGCGGGCGCCGACTTCCGGCTGCTGCTGCCCGCCGTCTCGGCCTGGACGGTCACGGCGGCGCTCCTCGGCCTGGAACCGGGGTACGAGGCCCTCGCCCTCACCGCGGCCGGCCTTGCCGCGCTCGCGGCCGTCCTGCTGCTCACCCGGCCGGGGGTCCTGCGCCGGCGCGGGTCCTCGGCGACGCTGGCCGCCGTCCTGCTCACCGGCGCGGCGGCCGCGATCGCCACCCCGCTGCACACCTCCGACCTCCACCGGGGGCCGCTGCCGGAGCTCGCCCGCGCGTCCGTGGCCGCCGAGCCGGGAACGCCGTCCCCGGTGGTGGAGGTGGAGCTGACGATCACGGGGGACCCGAAGGCCCACACCTCCCGGGGCGGCCCCGCCGCCGGGCAGACGCTCCTCACCGTCGAGGCGGTGGCCGACCGCGTCACCCCGCTCCCGGACGGGCGGAGCACCCGCACGCGGACGCCGGTGACGGTCATGGTCCGAGGGGCGCGGAGCGAGCCCTGGCAGCGGGTGCTCCCGTCCCAGCGGCTGGCGGCGGAGGTTGAGGTGCGGCCGGCGGGGGAGGGGCATGACACCGAGTCGGCCGCGCTGCTGGTCGTCCACGGGCAGCCCCGGCAGCTGGCGCCGCCGAGCCTGCCCCAGCGGATCGCCGGCCGGCTGCGCGAAGGCCTGCGCACGGCCACCGACGGACTTCCGGCGGACGCGCGCGGGCTGCTCCCGGGGCTGGTGGTCGGCGACACCTCTCGACTGCCCGACGACCTCGACGACGCCTTCCGGGCCACCGACCTGGTCCACCTGGTGGCGGTCAGCGGGGCCAACCTGGCGATCGTCCTCGGTGCGCTGCTGGGCGCGCCCGGGCAGGCCGGTACCCCGGAACGGCACGGGCTGGCCGGGCTGCTGGGGCTGTCACTGCGCACCGGTGCGCTGCTCGGCACCGCGCTGACCCTGGCCTTCGTCACCGTCTGCCGGCCCGAGCCCAGCGTGCTGCGGGCCGCCGGGACGGGGCTGATCGGCATGCTGGCCCTGGCCGCCGGCCGTCCCCGCAAGGCGGTGCCCGCGCTCGCCGGAGCGGTCCTGGTGCTGGTCCTGCTGGACCCGTTCCTGGCCCGCTCGTTCGGCTTCCTGCTGTCGGTGCTCGCCACCGCCGGGCTGCTCGTCCTCGGACCGCACTGGGCCGAGGCCCTGCGGGCCCGCCGCTGGCCGTACCACCTGGCAGGCGCGCTCGCGGCCACGGCGGCCGCCCAGGCCCTGTGCGCGCCGGTGACGGTGGTGCTGTCCGGGCACATCAGCCTGGTCGGGATCCCCTGCAACCTGCTGGCCGAGCCGGCGGTGGCCCCGGCGACGCTGCTCGGCTTCGGGGTGCTCGCCCTGCAGCCGCTCCTTCCGGACCTCGCCCGTCTGCTCGCGGAACCGGCCGGAGTGCCGGCCGGCTGGCTCTCCCTCGTGGCACGCCGTGGTGCCGGGATTTCGGGCGGCCAACTGGACTGGCCGGGAGGGTGGTTCGGGACGGCGACGGTCGCGCTGGCCGTCCTGGCCGGCTGCTGGGCGGCGCCGCTCCTGCTGCCCCGACGGGCGCGGCCCGGCAGCCCGCTGCCGGCGTACGGGCGGCGGCGCTGGGCGCGGGCCCTGGTGACGGGGGCGCTGACGGCGGTCCTGCTGGCCGTGCTGCTGCGCCCGCCGCAGCTCACCCGGATCGCCACCGGCTGGCCGCCGCCGGGGTGGCGGCTGGTGATGTGCGACGTCGGACAGGGAGACATGCTGGCCCTCGCGGCGGGGGCGCCGGACAGCGCGGTGGTGATCGACGCCGGGCCGGATCCGAACGCCGCGGACAGATGCCTGCGCGACCTCGGCATCACGACGGTTCCCTTACTGCTGCTGACGCACTTCCACGCCGACCACGTCGAGGGCGTGCCGGGGGTGCTGCGGGGCCGCAGGGTCGGCGCGGTCGAGGGCACCACCTTGGACGATCCACCGGGCGAGGCCGCCCGGGTGGCGAGCTGGACGGCAGGCGCGGGCCTCCCGCTGCTGAGAGCCGGTCGAGGTGAACGGCGGTCGGCCGGCGCCGGGTTGGCCTGGGACGTGGTGTGGCCCGTCCCCGGCTCGGCGGTCGAGGCGCCGGGCCCGAACAACGCAAGCGTCGCCTTGATGGTGGCACTGACAGGAGGACTACGGATGGCACTGCTCGGAGATCTCGAACCGCAGGCCCAGTCGGCACTGCTGGGCCGGATGGGGAAGGCCGATGTCGTGAAGGTGGCTCATCACGGATCGGCCCACCAGGACTGGGACTTGGCGGGTGCCCTGCGGCCCCGGCTGGCCCTCATCTCCTGCGGCGAGGGCAACCCGTACGGTCACCCGTCCCCGAGGACGGTCGACCACCTGCGCGCACTCGGCGCCACCGTGCTGCGCACCGACCGGGAAGGGGACATCGCGGTGACGGGCGACTCCCCGGCCACCCTCGGTGTCGCCGTCCGTCCCCGGCCCGCCCACGCGGCCCGCCGCCCCGGCGCCCACGCCGGGCCCGGTGGCGCTGACGGGCACGGCCCCGCACCCCACGCCCACCCCGAGCAGACCCCAGGCACCCCCCGAGCCCCGCCCACCTGACCCCCGCGCTCTCCTCCTCCCACCAATCACGTGGGGGCATGGAAAGTAGAAGGGGGTGGTGGGAGGAGGAGCGGCGCAGAGCCAGCAGAAACGTTCCGGCGCGCTCCGGGCTCGGCCCCCGCCCCGGCCCCGAAAAAACACAAACAGACAGGGGGCGGTGGCCCGCCCCCCGCACAAGGGCCAAAGAAAGCCC